>JANMJI010000023.1:0-20053 GCA_031371275.1 Betaproteobacteria bacterium | reverse complement strand
CGTGGCGGCTTGGGCGGCGCGGCCGTGAATGGCGGCGGTCGGTGGGTGATCGCCCAGATGCTCAGCCCGTGCGCTGCGCCAGTGCCCAGGCTGCTTCGGCCACCGCGACGCAGCGTTCGCGCTGGCCCAGGGCGCGGGCGTCTGACGCGTTGCCGTCCAGCGCGCGCTTGTAGACACCGGCCAATATCGCGGCCAGCCTGAACATCGAAAACACCACGAACACGTCGATGCGTTGCGGCACGGCGCGGCCGGCGCAATGGCAATAACAGCGTATGAATTCGGCCTGGGTGGGGATGGCGTGTGCGGCCAGGTCCAGGTCGCTGCAGCCGCCTTCGGCCCCTGGCAGGTGGTACATCAGGCAGCAGTAGCCCAGGTCGGCCAGCGGATGGCCCAGCGTGGCCAGTTCCCAGTCCAGCACGGCGGCGATCTTCGGCTGTGTGGGGTCTACCAGCACGTTGCCCAAGCGGTAGTCGCCATGCACCAGCGTGGCTTCGTCGTCGGGCGGCAGGTGCTGCGGCAGCCAGGCGCGCAGCGCTTCCATCGCCGGCAGCGGCTCGGTGCGGGACGCTTCCCACTGTGCCGACCAGCGTGCCACCTGGCGCGCCAGGAAGTTGGCCGGGCGGCCGAAATCAGCCAGGCCGATGCGTGCCACATCAACGTTATGCAATGCCGCCAGCACACGCGCCAGGTCGTCGTACAGCGCGCTGCGTTCGGCCGCTGTGCCTTCGTCCACCACGCGCGCGCCCAGGAGCCGGCCGGGCACATGCTGCATGACGAAGAAGGGCGTGCCGATGACGCCCGCGTCTTCGCACAAACCCAGCATCTGCGGCACCGGCACGGCACTGCCGGCCAACGCCTGCATGACGCGGTATTCACGTTCGATGGCATGCGCGCTGGGCAGCAGCACGCCCGGCGGCTTCTTGCGCAAGACCCAGGCGCCGACGTTGGTGGCCAGGTGGTAGGTGGGGTTGGACTGGCCGCCCTGGAACTGGCGTATCTGCAATTGCCCGTCGAAGTTGGAAGGCAGCCACGGACGCAGCCAGCCGGCCACCGCGTTGGTGTCGATGCGGTGCCGCGGCAGCACGTCGATCAGCGTGGCTTGCATGGTGCGTGTCCACCCAGTCTTGCTGTGGCAATGAAGTCGAGGCATTGTGCGGACTTCTTCAAACAACAGTATTGGCGCCACCCCCTCATCTGGATGGTGCGCGCGCAAAAGAACGACCGCCGCTGCGTGGGCCGCCGCGTAGCATCGCCGCGAAAACAAATGGCGCTTGCAGCCCCCTCTGTGGTGCGGGCCGCATGCCAGCCGCGCACAGCGGCCACCAAGGCTCGGTGGTGCCACTGAGCAAACTCCAGGAGAGGCCCATGCCGCTCCGGTTCTATCGCGCTGCTTTTGCCGCGTGCCCGCGCCGCATTCTTCCCACCCGCGCGCACTTGCGTCCAACGGTTTGACCCGGCGTCTGCCGGCACCGCACCTGCTGTGTGCTGCACTGGCCGCCGCCGCAGTGTGCAGCGCACCCGCTGCAGCAGCGCCGCGCTACTGGTCGTACAGCGCCGGGTGCAGCACGCAAGACTTCACCGGCAACTGTTGGACCACCACATTGGGCGGCTTGCCGGGCGTGCCCGCGCCCACCGTGGGCAGTGATGTCTTCTTGCAGCAAGCCGGCGCCGCAAGCTTGCCGGTCACGTTTGCCAACCTGGCCAGCGGGCGTGACTTCAGCGTCGGCGCATTGACCATCGAAGGCACCGGCGCCGGCAGCGCCGCCATGGTCATGGCCCGCAACACGCTGGCCACCACCGGCACCGTCGTCGGCCTGAACGGCCGCAGTCGTATCGACCAGAGCGGTGGCACCCATACCGTCAGCGGGAGCGATTTGCTGGTGGGCTACCACACCGGCGCGAACGGGGTCTACAACATGTCGGGCGGCAACCTGCAAACCGCCACTGGCTTCGTGGGTGTGGACGCCGGCGCCACCGGCAGCATGACGCTGGCGGGTGCCAGCACGCGCTGGGCGGCCACGGGGCTTGAGCATCGTCGGCTACGGCGGCAGTGGCAGCTTGAGCCTGTCTGGCGGCGCCAGGTTCGACAGCAGCGCCCTCATGGACATCGGCAATGGCGCCGCGACGACCGGCACCGTCACCGTGTCCGGCATCGGCACGCAACTCACCAGCAGCGTGGCTGTGGTGGTGGGTGATATGGGCATCGGCAGCCTTGCCGCCAGCGCCGGCGCCACACTGAACACTTCGCTGGTGCTGGTGGGCTATCGGCCGGGCAGCAACGGTGCCGTCGTCATCGACGGTGTCGGCACACGCTGGACCAACACGGCAGACTTCAACCCCAGCAACCTGGGCGGCACGGCCAGCGCCGTGGTCAGCAACGGTGCGGTGCTGGTCAGCGGCGGCGTCGCGCTGAACGCTGGATCGACCTTGCGGCTGGCCGGTGGCAGCATCGAAACACAGGCGTTCACGCGCGCCGCCGGCAGCAACTTTGATTGGGCGTCAGGCACCTTGCACATGACCACGCCGGGCGGTTCCAGCCTGGGCGACGGTTCGCTGGACCGCAGCACCACCTTGCTGACCGGCCAGGTGCTGCAGGTCGACACGCAACTGTCGATTGGCGCCGGCAGCGTGCTGTCGCTGGCCGGCGGTGCGGTGAAAACGCCGAAGCTGTTGCTCAACTTCGGCAGCGTGGTGGCCAGCGCGGGCAACAGCCTGCACATGTCCGACATCGTCACGCTCAGCGGCACCGGCAGCGTCGTCGCGGCCATTCGCGGTGGCAGCGGAAGCACCATCAGCACAGCCACCGGCGGCAGCCTGACACTGGGGCGGCTGGACGCTACCCACGCCATCAGCTACGAAGGCACTTTGACTGTCGGCCCGTCAGCGCAGACCGTGCTGCTGGACAACAGCACCGCGCAGCTGGGCAGCAGCACGCTGCTGGGCAGCAGCACGCTGCTGGGCGCGGTCGCCCGCCTGGCCAGCATCAATGGCGCGCGCATTGGCGCCGGGCAGACGCTGGCCAGCAGCGGATTCGCCAGCGTCCAGGGCCGCTTCACCAACGACGGCGCAGTCCAATCGCAGGTTGGCCGCTTGACGTTTGTTGACGATGTCGATGGCAGCGGCAGCTTCGCCGGCGACGTGCTGTTTCGCGCCGGCTACGCGCCGGGTGCCGGCGCGGTGCGCGTGTCGTTCAACGCTGGCGCGGCCACCTTCGATGCCTACGCGGTGCTGAGCCTGCAAATCTTTGGCGACACGCCGGGCAGCACCTACGACCAGCTCACCGACATCGGCGCGCTGCACTTTGATGGCCGCCTGGTGCTGGACTTCGGCAGCCATGCGCCGCAGGCCGGCAGACGTTTCGCGCTGCTGCGCTTTGGCAGCTTCGCAGGCGCGCTGACGGCCGACCGCATCGACGTGCTGGGCTTCGAGCGCAACCGGCTTGACCTGTCGCAACTGGCGGTCGACGGCACGCTGTCTGTGACTGCGGTGCCCGAGCCGCAAAGCTGGGCACTTTGGCTGGGCGGGATCACGGCGCTGTGCGGCGCGCTGCGCCGGCGGCGTTGACGGGGCGCAGGATCATCCCATCAGCGTGTTCGCGCAGCGCCCTTGGCCGCCCTGGCGCGGGGGCGGTTCACTGGATGCCAGGCCCCAGCATGGCCATGACCTTTTCGCGCAGCCGGCGCATGCCACGCAGCCAGCGGTCGTAGTCGGTGACTTTGCGTTGCAGATAGGTCAGCACTTCGGGGTGGGGCAGCACCAGAAAGCGTTCTTCGCGCATCGCGGCCACCACCTCGGCGGCCACGGCCTCGGGCGTGATCGCGCCTTCGCCCAGAAAACTGTGGGCGCGCTGCATGCCGTCTTTGCCCATCAACATGGGCGTTAGCACCCCCTGCGGACACAGGCAGCTGACGCGTATGCCTTGCGCGCCGTGGGCGATGCTCAGCCATTCTGCAAAGCCCACCGCGGCGTGTTTGGTGACGGAGTAGGGCGCGGCGTTGACCTGGCTCAACAGCCCGGCGGCCGATGCGGTCTGCACCAGATAGCCTTCGCCGCGCGCCAGCATCTGCGGCAGCACAGCGCGGGCGGCGTAGACATGGGCCATCACATTCACATCCCAATGGCGCTGCCAGTCGGCATTGGGGGCGTCTTCGTCGCCGCGCACGATGATGCCGGCGTTGCTGCAAAACACATCCACCTGGCCGAAGGTTTGGGTCGCGGCATAGACCAGCGCCTGGACCTCGACTTCATCCGACACGTCCACGCGCTGCGAGACGCCGGCTATGGCTTTCGCCACCGCTGCGGCCGCCGCGCCGTCCAGATCGGCCACCACGACGGCGCGCGCGCCTTCCTGCGCGAAGCGCTGGCACATCGCTTTGCCGATGCCCGATGCACCGCCGGTGACGACGACGACCTTGCCTTGAATGTCCATCTCAACTCCTCGTTCGTTCAATAGCCGGCGCCGCGGTCCACGGCCCGCGGCTGCGCCATGCCGGCACGGGCGTGTTGCAGCGCTTCAAGCGCTTGCTGCGCCACCACGGCGCGCGACACCTCGCCTGCAATGTGCGGCGTGGCCCGCACTTTGGGGTGCAGCCAGACCCAATTCTCCCGCGGCGGTGGTTCACGCTCGAACACGTCCAGCGCGGCGCCCGCCAGGTGGCCGCTGTCCAGCAGCGCTTGCAGGTCGGCTTCGACCAGTTGTTCGCCACGGCCCAGGTTGATGACGTAGGCGCCTGGCGGCAGCAGCTGCAGATGCTGGCGGTTCAGCAGCCCTGCGGTGGCCGCCGTCAGCGGCAGCGCGCACACCAGCACGTCGGTCTGCGCCAGCAGCGCAGGCAGTGCTGCGTCGCCGGCGAACGATTGCACATCGGCCAGGGTCTGGCGGCTGCGTGACCAGCCCGCCACCGGGTAGCCCAGCGGCACAAAGGCGCGGGCGATGGCCTGGCCCACCGCACCCAGGCCCAGGATGCCGACGCGGCATTGCGCCGCCGGGCGCACCGGGTGGCGTTGCCACCGCGCTTGTGCCTGCTGCACGGCATAGCGCGCAAGTTCCCGGGTGTGCGCCAGCGTGCAAGCCACCACGTACTGCGCCATTTCTTGGTGCTGGCCAGGGTCTATCGAACGCGTGACGGGCAGGGCCGCGGGCAGGTCGATGCCGGCCAGCAGCTTGTCCACACCCGCGCCCACGCTGCACACGACGCGCAGCTTGGGATAGCGCGTGGCCAGCCCCGGTTGCAGCCGCCAGGCCAACAGCATTTCCACGGCCAGCGGGTCGTGGTCTTCTTCGGCCAGCCACACCGGCACACCGGGCGCCAGCGCGTGCAGTGCAGCGCGGTAGGGCTCGGCCGGTATCGGCGCGGTCATCAGCAGGATGGCCATGGGGCTAACGTCTTAACTGTGGTGCATTTAGCGGGCATTTGCGACGCTGTTGTGGCTCATTTGTGGCTCACTTTTGGGTCACTGGCGGCCGGCACGTCGACATCGACCCAGCTGATCTGCCCCGCGCGGTCGGCCAGGCTGGCTGGCGCCGGGCGCACGCGCCCGCCCACCATGAACAGGCGCCTGCCGTCAGCACCACCCAGCACGCAGGCCATGGCCTGGCGGTCGCAGGGCACGCGTTGCAGCACCGCGCCGCCTTCACGCACACGCAGGAATTCGTTGCTGCGGGGTGACGCCACCCACACCGCGCCCTCGGCGTCCAGGCAGATGCCGTCGGGCGACGCGGGGCCCAGTTCGGCCCAGACGCGGCGGCCGTGCAGCGACCCGTCGGCTGCGACATCGAAGGCTGTGAGCCGCTTGCCAAAGGTCTCGCCGATGATGAGCGTGGCGCCGTCTGGCGTGATGACGGCACCGTTGGGAAATTCCAGCCCTTGCGCCACCACACGCGGCGCACCGCCGGGCGGCACATAGACCAGCGCGGCGGGCTGGCGCTGCGGCGGCTGCGCGAAAAGATCGAAGCCGAAGTTGCCGACGTAGGCGCCGCCGCGGGCATCGACGACCATGTCGTTGCACGGGCCGCCGGCAAACGCTGCGAGGTCGGCCACCTCGACCAGGACATCACCATCCAGCCGCAGCAGCTTGTGGTCCAGCATGCTGACCACCAGCAGCCGGCCATCGGGCAGCCAGCCCAGGCCCGACGGTTGCTGCGGCACTTTGGCCACCTCGTGCAGCCCGCCTTGGGCATCCACCCGCAGCACCTGTTGCAAGAAGAAGTCGGAAAACCACAACGCGCCCGCATGCCAGCGCGGAGACTCGGCGAAGGCCAGGCCTTCGATCAGCAGTTTTGGCGTGCCACTCACTTTGCGACCCAGTCTGCGCGGTCGATCGGCAGTCGGCTACCAGCGAAAGATACTGCGCAGCGCAGCACCGCACGGCGCAGTGGGGGCAAGGTCTTGGGCTTCACGCAGGTCTCCTGAAAACTGTGCCGGCATGATGGCGTGGCGGCCCGGCGTGCCGCAAGCGGGTCAATCCTCACCCGGTGTCGCTGGCGCGTCAGGGCGCGTCGGTGCACATCGCGCTGGCGATGGCCGTACACGGTGTACGGCCTTGGCGCCCGATGCATCTGGCGCCGTGTTTTGGCAGCTCTGGGCGCGCTTTTCCACCGCCTGTCGCAGCGCTGTGAAAAGGCGTGTGATACGCCCCGCAGTGCGCCGGTACACTGCCGCGCCATTGACACCCCCAAAGGCCACGGCCATGCCGATGTCGAACACCCGGCGCGCAGCCATCACCGTGCTGCTGGCCAGCGCGTTTGGTGGTGCCTTGTTTTTTGCGCTGCGCGGACAGAGGCAGGCACTCGTCACGCAGCAGGAAACGGCAGCCGCAGCCAGCACCGTGCCGCTGGTGGGCGTGATCTCGCTGGACGTCGAGGCCTACTTCAAAGACCCCCGCGTGCAAAGGCTGCTGGCCGCCAAACACCTAACGGTGAACGTGGTCCGCGTGGGCAGCCGCGAAATGGCAGCCAAGGTGGTGGCCGCAGGTTCGGCCACCGCGGCGCCAGACTTCCTGTTCCCGTCGGGCGTGGTGGCCGCCAACCAGGTGGTGGACGCAGCGCGCAAGGCCAACTTCGCGGCCACGCAGGTGTCGCCCTTCTTCACGCCGATGGTCATCGCTTCGTGGGAAGCCGTGGCCAGGATTCTGGTGGCCAACGGCCTGGCCAAGCCCATGGCTGCAGGGCCGGCGCCCAAGGTCTACGGTGTGGACATGGCCAAGCTGACACAAGCCATGCTGGCCAAGACGAAGTGGAAAGACTTCAAGAACGCCGCGGCCTACGACGTGGGCCGCAGCGTGCTGGTCAGCACCACCGATTTACGGCGCAGCAACTCCGGCGCCATGTATCTGGCTTTGACCAGCCAGGCGTTGCTGGGCGATGTCGTAACAGACCGCGCCACCGCACAACAAACAGCACTCAAGCTCGCCGAATTGTTCAAACGCCAGGGTTATCAAGAGAATTACGTCAACGGCAATTTCGACGACTACGTGGCCATCGGCATGGGCAAGACGCCGATGGCCTTCATCTACGAAAACCAGCTCGTCGCCTATGCGCTGGCCAAGGGTGGCGTGGGTGCCGACATGGTGCTGCTGTACCCGCTGCCCACCATCGTCAACAAGGTGGTGTTTGTGTCATTGAACGAACGCGCCAAGGCCTTGGGTGAATTGCTGGCCAATGATGCTGAATTACAAGGCATTGCGGTGGAATACGGCTTTCGCATTGCCGACACGGCCCGTTTCGTCAGCGCCGTCAAAGCCACCGGCCTGGCCGTGGAGCCGCGTTTGACGCAGGTCGTAGACCCGCCTTCGTTCGAGATCATGGCCGAGATGATTGATACCGTGGCCAAGGAGATGTCGCAATGAAGTTACGCCATGCATTCGGTGCTGCGTTGCTGGTGTGGCTGGCAGCCTGCGGCAAGAAAGAAGCGCCGCCACCGCCACCACCCCCGGCCGTGGCGGCGCAAGACTTCACCGTGCTGGCCACCACCGATTTGCGCGACGTGCAGGCGCTGGAAGAAATCGCCTACAAAGCAACCGGCGTGAAGCTGCGCTTTCGCTTTGGCGGCACCATGGAAAGCACCGAAGCCGTGCTGAATGGCCAAGCCAATGCCGACGGCGCCTGGTTTGCAAATGCGAAATACCTGCTGGCCAGCCCGCAAGGCCAGGCGCGGGTGAAGCAGCAAGACAAGATCATGCTTTCGCCCATCGTCATTGGCGTCAGCGAAAGCGACGCCAGGAAATTCGGCTGGAACAAGCCCGACCTGAAGCTGACATGGAAAGACATGGCCGACGCCGCCAAAGCCGGCAAGTTGAATTACGCGCTGAGCAACCCTGCCACTTCCAACCAGGGTTTCATGGCCTTGATGGGTGTGGTGGCCGCCGCCAGCGGCAAGGCCGAAGCACTGGCCGCCGCCGATGTCGACCGCTCTGCGATTGCCGATTTTCTGAAGGGCTACAAACTGCCGGGCGACAACAGCAGCTATTTGTCAGAGCAATTCATTCTGCAGCAAGGCACCAATGTCAATGCTTTCATCAATTACGAAAGCTGGCTGCTGGGCTTGAATGCGAGCGGCAAGCTGCGCGAAAAACTGCAACTGATTTATCCGTTTGAAGGTGTCAGCACGGCCGATTACCCCTTCATGTTGCTCAACGAAGAACGCCGCGCCGACTATCTGAAGGTGGTCGAATTCCTGAAGAGCGAAGCCACCCAGACCTGGCTGGCGCGGCAGACGCTGCGCCGGCCCATCAGCGCCGCGGTGGCGGCCAAGGTCGACGACCTGCTGCCGCGCCAGGGCTTGCAGGTGGAATTGCCGTTTTCACCCGACCGGGCTTTGGCCGACGGGTTGATCGCCGCCTATCTGAATGAATTCCGCACCCCCATTGCCAGCACCTTTGTGCTGGACACCAGCGGCAGCATGCAAGGCGGTGGGCGCCGCCAGCAACTGGTGCAGGCCCTGCACTACATCGCCGGGGCTGATGCCTCACTCACCGGCCGCATCGCGCGGCTGACACAGCGCGAGAAGCTCTGGCTGCAGCCCTTCAGCGATGTGCCGTATGGGCTGCAAGCCTTTGAAGTGCCGGCCGCCACAGCGCAGGCGCGTGGCGTGGCCGAACAAGCCCAGACCGACGCCATGCGCCAGGTGCTGACCGATGTGCGCAGCACCGCCGACGGCCTGAACATGAAGGGCGGTACGGCGCTGTACGACGCCGTGTTTGTGTCGCTGAAACACATGCTGGAAGAACGCGAGAAGAACCCGCGTTACCAGTATTCGGTGGTCGCCTTCACCGATGGCGAAAGCAACCTGGGCCGCACGCTGGAAGCCTTCAAACGCGACTATGCAGCGCTGCCAGAAGACGTGAAGGCCATTCCCGTCTTCATGGTGCTGTTTGGTGAGGCCAACGAAGGCGCGCTGAAAGAGCTGGTGAAGATCACCGGCGGGCGTGTCTTCGATGCCCGCAAGACGCCGCTGTACAGCGTCTTCAAAGACATTCGCGCCTACCAATAGAGCGGCATGTTGACGAAACTGTTGCGCCTGATTGCGTCGCCTGCAAATTGGTGCGGCCTGGGCCTGGCCAGTGTCGTGCTGGTGCTCAAAGTGATGGGCCTTCTGGGCAGCTTGGGCCTGGGCGTGGCGGTGCTGGGCTACGCCGCCGGCTTTGTCATCGGCGGGCTCTGGCTGGGTTTTCCTTCGACAAAAGCGCCCGCATGGGAAGCACTGCAATTCAGCGACGAAGGCGATGCGCGGCAAGCCATGGAACGGGCGCTGGAAGGTGTGCAAAGGCTGACCGAATTCAACCCCGACAAGCGCATCCCGGCTTCACTTCAAACCCGTGTGATCGAATTGTGCAAGGCGCTTGAAGGGCTGTTGCAGCAATGGGAACGTTCACGCGGCACGCTGTCGCTGCAAGACAGTTTTCACGCCAGGCACATCGCCATCAGCTACTTGCCCGATGCGCTGAACACTTATTTGTCGATACCTGCGGCCTACGCCACCACCCAGCTGCTGGACAACGGCAAGACCGCGCAAGACACTTTCAAGGACACGTTGGCCGAATTGGAAACCAAGGTGCGCCAATTGGGCGACGACCTGGCTTCGCAGGACGCCCAGGCTTTCCTGGTGCATTCGAGATTCCTCAATCAAAAGTTCGGGCCGCAAGGCCTGGACGCGCCCGCACTCAACCTGCCCAAGCCGGAGAACACGCGATGAACGCCCCCACCTTCCAATTGGAACCGCCCGAAGTCATCACCCCCGTGGCCGTGGAAGCGGCGCGGCAAGCCGTGCCGCTGAAACCCGAAGTGCAGCAGCAGGTCGACGCGCAGGTGGTTCGCTTCATCGACGCGTTGGCCAGTGAAGACTTGCACAGCGACGCTTTCAAACAGCGGTTGGACAGCGCTTTTGCATTGGGCAAGGAAGAGATCAGCACCGCTTCCAGCCTGATGCAAGGCCGCTTCATGCAGCGCAATTTTGTCGGCGTGGAAGACACCGGCGCCTACAAAGCCATTGGCGCCATACGCAGCCAGTTGGACGAACTGAACCCGGGCAAGGAAGGCGACCTGCTGGAACCGCGCAAGCTGCTGGGCTTGATTCCTTTTGGCAATAAGCTGGAAGCCTATTTCCGCAAGTACCAAACTGCATCAGAGCAATTGACCACGTCGATGGGCCAGTTGTACGCGGCGCGTGACGACATGCAAAAGGACGTGATAGACATCGAAGCCACGCGCAGCAAACTGTGGGATGCGATGGGCAAATTGGCTGCTGCATCACGCTTCGCCACGCAACTGGACACGCGGCTGGAAGAGAAGGTCAAAGCCCTGGAACACAGCGACCCGCAGCGCGCCCAGGCGCTGCGCCAGGAGGTGCTGTTTTATGCGCGGCAAAACCTGCAAGACATACAAACCCAGCAGGCCGTGTGCGTCAACGGCTACCTGGCCTTGGATGTGCTGAAGAAGACCGGCCGCGAAATGATGAATGGCTGCACCCGCGTGGCAACCACCGGCATGAGCGCGCTGGCCGTGGCGCAGACGGTGGCGCGCGCCACCGGCAACCAGATCAAGGTCATGGAAATGCTGGGCGGCGTGAACGCGACCATCGGCAACCTGATCAGCGAAACCGGCCGCGCGCTGAACCAGCATGTCGATCAGACCACGCAGTTCGCGCAGAACCCGATGCTGGGCATAGACAAGATCAAGGAAATGTTCGACCAGACCTTTCAGGCCATGGACGCGATGGACACCTTTCGCGCCAAGGCGATTGACGTGATGGGGCAGAACAACCGCATCGTGCGCGACCAGTTGGCGCGTGCCGATACGTATGTCGACCGCACGCGCCAGCAGCAAGCCCGCGAAGCTGCGGGTGGTGATGCCGGCAGTGGCGCCGATGGCGGCCCGGTGAAGCTGTGAATGCGTTGCCCTGTGCAGTTGCCAACCCACCCACGACCAGGACACCCACCATGAGCGCAGAAAACCTACGCACCGTGTTGAGCTTCAGCCCCGACGACCAGGCCTGGTTGCGGGTGTCGAAAATCACCGTTCCCAAATTCTGGGCCGGCCATTCGGTGCTGCCAGCGCAGGGCGACTTGCTGCGCATTGCAGGCCGCCAGTTTCTGGTGCAGGCGCGGGTTTGGGAACACGATGCCGACGGGCCGCTGTTGCGCATCTTCGTCGGCAACGCGCATGCGCAGAGCGACACGGTGTTTGGCTAGGCCCGGGCCTTTGCGTCGGCGCGCAAGCTGGGCGGGGTGGCGCAGTGCGAAACATGCCGAGCGATCTAAGGCGGCACTTGAGTGGCATGGTCAGCGGCCGTGAACGCGCGTGCCGCGCCCAGCCTGGCTTGGCATGGGGTTCCCGCCGCCGTGAACTCCGCATGATGTCTTGGTGACCTTGATTTCCTAGCATCGGCCAAGCGGGTTCGCAATCGCAAACCCGTTCACCACCACAGCCTTGCCAGGAGTACCCAAATGACCCGACATCTCATTCCTACCCAGCGCACGTTCAAGCGCACAGCCCTGGGCATCGGCGCCTTGTTCGCGCTCTGCGCCACAGCGCAGGCCGCTGTCGTGAACGTCACCGTCACGGTGCGCAACCTGGCGCCCACCAACAGCATCAGTTTCGCGCCGCTGCATGTGGGCTTCAACAACGGCAGTTTTGACGCCTTCAACCTGGGTGGCGTGGCCAATGCCGCCATCATCTCGGTGGCCGAGGGTGGGGTCGGCGGCGTTTGGCAAACGGCGTTTGCCGCTGCCGACCCCGGGGCCACGCGCGGCACCATCGGCGGCGTGTTGTTGCCGGGTGCCACCAGCAGCTTGACCTTCCGGGTGGACACCACACTCAACCCGTTTTTCACCTTTGGCGCCATGGCGGTGCCCAGCAACGACTTCTTTATCGGCAACGACAGCCCCACCGAATACCGCTTGTTCGATGCTGGCGGCAACCTGGCTATCCCGACCATTGGTATCAAGGCCAACGAGATTTGGGACGCCGGCTCGGAGGTCTTCGACCCCGCGGCGGCGGCCTTCGTCGGCAACAACAGCTTGCGCACCGCACAGAATTCGGTGGTGGCCTTCAACTTTGCCGAGCTTGCGGCATTCAACGGCTTGACCACGGCCGCTGGCTACACCTTCAACAGCGCGTTGAAGGCCGACAGCGATGTCTATCGCATCACGTTCAGCGCGGTGCCTGTGCCCGAGCCCGGGTCTTACGCGATGCTGGCGGCAGGCTTGCTGGCGCTGGGCTTCATCACGCGACGCCAGCGCGGTGACGCGCGGCGGGTGGGATTGCACGGGGCGTGAATGGGGCGTGAACAGGGGGCGAGCGGGGCCTGACCTTGGCCTTGCCCAGGACCGCAGGCCGAATGCTCTGTTCCAATCGATCGCCGGTGCCGCATGCAAGCGGCACGGCCCACCCATGAACGAACAACTTCTGCTGGTCGAAGACGACGACGCCATCGCCGTCGCCCTTCGCCATCACCTTGAAGGCGCCGGCTACAGCCTGCACCGCGAGGCCAATGGCCACCATGCGATGGCCGCCATCGACAGGCAACGCTGGGACCTGGTGCTGCTGGATTTAATGCTGCCGGGCGCTGACGGTTGGGAGGTCTGCCGTCACCTGCGTGCGCGCCACGCCGACGTGCCGGTCATCATGCTCAGCGCCCGCTCTGCCGAGGCGCACCGTGTGCTGGGGCTGGAACTGGGCGCTGATGACTATGTCGCTAAGCCGTTTTCAATGCTGGAACTGGTGGCCCGCATCCGGGCGCTGCTCAGGCGCATTGAGCAGTTGCGCGCGCCTGCCGCGCCGAAGCAAGACCTGCGCTTCGGCCCGTTCCGATTGGACACGCTGCGCCGCGCGTTGCTGCGCGGCAGCGACACCGTGCCCTTGACGCTGCGCGAGTTCGATTTGCTGCACTTTTTGCTGAAGCATCCGGGCCGCCCGTTCAGCCGCAGCGAGTTGCTGCAGCGGGTTTGGGGCGCCGGTTTCGACGGCTACGAACACACCGTCAATTCGCACATCAACCGGCTGCGCAGCCGCATTGAGGACGATCCGCGCGACCCCAGGCGCGTCGTCACCGTGTGGGGCGTGGGCTACCGCTTCGACCCCGACCCCGACCCCGCATCCGCATCCGCATCCGCATCCGCATCCGCACCCGCCGCATGATGCAGCGCCGGTCTTTCACCACGCGCTTGTCGCTGCTGCTGGCGCTGCTGCTGCTGGCATACGGCGCTTTCGTGGCGCTGCTTGGGCGCCAGGTGGCGGCCGAACACGAGCAGGAATCGCAGCAGCGTCTGTCGCATGGCCTGGCCCGGCACATCGTCGAACACTGGCCCGAGATCGCATCGCCCAAGCGTGACGAAGCCGAACGCAGCGTCCGCGCAGCCTTGCTGTCGATGTTGATGACCGTGAACCCCGCCGTTCAGGTCTACCTGCTGGACGCCGACGGCACCGTGCAGCACTACATCGGCGAGCCCGGC
Organism: Betaproteobacteria bacterium; assembly: GCA_031371275.1. Lineage (GTDB taxonomy): Bacteria > Pseudomonadota > Gammaproteobacteria > Burkholderiales > Burkholderiaceae_C > Rubrivivax. The sequence goes on along the minus strand of JANMJI010000023.1, from coordinate 6,103 downwards.
ATGGTGCGGCAACAGCGGGTGGATCTGGGGGCCGTGCGCGCTTTCCTGGGCGGTGCAGCGCTGCCTTTGCGCGGCACCGATCCGATGGGCTCAGGCGTGCCGCGCATCTTCAGCGCGGCGATGTTCCCGGTGCGTGTGGGTGACATGCGGCCGCCCGGCTATCTGTATATCGTTCTTGACAGCCCGGCGCGTGAAGCGGTGTCGGCACAGATCAGCGCCGACCGTCTGTGGCGCAGCGCCGCGTTCGCAGCGGCCATCGGCATGCTGGTGACCCTGGGTCTGGGCCTGTTCACCTTGCGCCGCCTGACCCAGCCCCTGCACCGCCTGGCCGAACGCTTGCGCGCATACAGCCAGCGCGACAAGACGCCACCGACGCCACAGACTCCGCCATTGCCGGCCAAGGCCGCAGCGAAGCGGCAGGTGCGCGACGAGGTGCAAGCCATCGCCGAGGCCTTTGCCGCGATGACCTTGCGCATCGAGTCACAGGCCGCGCGCGCGCAGCTTCAGGTGGCGGGCCATCGCGAGATGATGGCCAGCGTGGCGCACGATTTGCGCACGCCGCTGACGGCATTGCATGGCCACCTGGAAGCGCTGGCGGGGGAGCCCGCGCCCGACGCCGCCCGGCGCGCCGCCGTGCTGCAGGCGGCGCTGGCGCAAAGCCGAAAAGTCAGCCGCCTGTCGCAGCAGTTGTTCGAGCTTGCCGCGTTGCAGTCCACCGAACAGGTGCTGCACCGCGAGCGCTTCAGCCTGGACGAGGTCGTGACAGACGCCGTGCAGATGTTCGAGCTCAGCGACCTGCGGCCCTCGGTCACGCTGGTGGGCGTGCCACCGGGCCGGCTGGAGCTGGACGGCGACCTGCAGTTGATAGAGCGCGCGCTGACCAACCTGATCGACAACGCCGTGCGCCACGCCCCCAGCAGCAGTCCGGTTCGGGTCAGCCTGCGGCGCGAAGGCCAGCAGGCCGAGATCGTGGTCGAAGACGGCGGGCCTGGCCTGCCTGGTGAATTGCACCAGCGTCTGGCGCAAGGCCTGTCACTGCGCGACCCGCCCATCAAGCGCAGCAGTGGCGGCATCGGTGGCCTGGGGCTGGCCATCGCACAAAGGGTGGCCGTGTTGCACGGCGGCAGCCTGCGCCCATTGCCCGCACCGCTGGGCGGCACGCGCTTGTGCCTGGTGCTGCCGCTGGCCGGTCAGCGGCCTTTTTGATGGTTGCTTTTTGCCGCCCACGCTCCCGGGGCCACGCCAGCGGCAGCTGTCAGGCGTTCAGCGAACCCAGGGCCTGGCCAGTGGCTCGCCGACGAACAGCCCCTGGCCGGGCCACTGCACCGATTTCCAATAGGCCTCTATCAGCGTGTCGCCGCGCTGGTAGTGGTCGACCAGCACGCTGGCGCGTGGAAATTTCTCGGCGAAGTTGCAAGGCTCTTCCACCGTGCCGTAGCTGCCCGTCAGCCCGGCAGCCAGCCAGGCCGTGATGGGCATCTGGCCATTGCCGTCGGGCAGCACGCCGCCCAGGCTGGTCAGGTGGTCGGCCACCGCGCCGGGCAGGTAGCTGTTGGTGGTGATCTGCGGCACCGCCACCAGGCCGGTGAAATAGAACATCACACGCGCCTGGTTGGCCACCACATCGCTGCCATTGCTGTCGGCGTTGTCGACATAGTGCATGGTCAGCCCCGCGACAGTGGTGGCGGCCAGCGCGCGGAAGTCGGCGGCGCGCGTGCTGCGGGCGGCGTCGCTGGTGCGCACCAGCCAGGCGTGGCCGGCGTTGCCGCCGGTGTTGCCGCTGTTGGCCCAGGTGCCATCGGCCGCCAGGCCGCGGTTGATGAGCACCTGCGCTGCGGCCAGCGTCGCCGCACCCAGCATCATCGAAGGCCGCACGCCGTGGTCGGTGAACGGGTGGTGGCTGCTGCTGTCGTAGTAGGCCGTGGTGGGCGTCAGCACGCAGCCACCGCAGTAGCGCGTGTCGTAGCCCAGCGCCAGTGCGCTGGTGATGCCCATGCTGCACGCGGCGCCGGCGGTCGTCACGCCGGTGACGCGCGAAGGCTGGGTCCAGGTCACCAGGGTGGCCTGCACATTGGCGGGCAGGCGGGCGTCGATGGCGGCTTTCAGCGTCACGAAATCGGCCGCCGGCATGCTGTCGGTGCGCGCGGCCAACGGCACGCGCACCATGTTGGCTTCGGGTATGCCGCGCGCCAGTTGGTAGGCGCGGCCAATGGCTTCGCTGGTGGCGTCGCCTTCGGCGATCAGCACCGCCATATCGGTGGCCACCAGCGATGTGGCGGCGGCAGGGGCGTCTGCGGCCGAACCACCGCCGCCGCCGCCGCAGGCGGCCAGCAGGGCTGCGACGCCAGCCAGCAAGGCAGTGAAGGGGGGCCGGCAGGGTGTCATAGGGCGGGCGGGGCAGTGGTCAACAAGGCCCTGCAATGTACAGGTCGAGCCGGCGGCCGGGCCAGCACAGCGGTGTCGTTATCGTCACGGCTTGTGTCGCGCGGTGGCCAGCCTGCACGGTCAAACCCGTGCCACCGCCAGCATCACCGCATAGGCCTTGAACACCGCCGTGGCGGGCTGGCCCACGGCCAGGCCCAAGGCTTGCACCGCGTCGTTGGTGACGCTGGCGGTGACGACGCTGCCACCCGGCAGCGTCACGCCCACCATCGAAGATACGGCGCCTTTTTCAAGCCGCGAAATGCTGCCCGCCAACTGGTTGCTGGCCGACAGCGTGTAGCCCGCAAAGTCTGTCACCAGCACCACCGCCGATGACTTGATGAGGGCGATGGCCTCCACGCCCTTTTTCAGCTTCATGGCCTTGGCCGCGCTGCTGCCCAGCGTGGCGGTGATGACCTGCCCGCCGCGCATTGCCAGCGCCACCTGGGTGCTGACGGGCCCGGCAGTCACTTGCGTGATGGTGCCGGCGAACTGGTTGCGTGCGGTGGTCTTCATGGCCAGTCTCCGAAGGGTGCCGGCCAGCGCCGGTTGTTCAAGCAGCCATGCGTCTTGAGCGCGCAGAAAGCTGTGGTGCGCGGCTTGCAATTGCTGCCAGGCTGCGATGAGTGCATGCGCTGCCGGTGTCAGCCGGCTGCCACCGCCGCCGGTGCCGCCGGTGGCACGTTCCAGGAGTGGTTCATGGGCCAGGTTGGCGGCGGTCTCCAGCAGCAGCCAGGCGCCCTTGTAGCTGTAGCCGGCGGTGCGCGCGGCCTTGTTGATGGAGCCTGTGCTGTGCACCGCCTGCAGCAGCGCGAAGAAGCGGGCGTCCAGCCGGCCGGCCAGTTTCAGCTCGCCACTGAGCAGCGCCGAATCAGCCATGCGGTGCGGTACCCAGCAGGCGCCGCAACAAGGTGTCGTGCGGGCGGGATGGTCGCGCTGGCAAATCGCCCTGCAAGGCGATGCGCTGCATGTCGATGCTTTGGCCGCTGCGCAGGTCGATCTCGCGCTGTACACGCCCGCCGTCGAGCATGAAGGCCACATCGGCCAAGGCCAGCACGTCTTCGATGTCGTGCGTAATCATCACCATGGGAACGCCCCAGCGCGCACGCACCTGCGCCAGTTCTTCACGCAGCGCCTGGCGCAGCATCGGGTTCAGCGCCGCAAAAGGCTCGTCCAGCAGCAGCGCCTGCGGCTCGCAGGCCAGCGCGCGGGCCAGCGCCACGCGTTGCTGCTGGCCGCCTGACAGGGTGGCCGGGCGGCTGTGCGCCAGCTCGGCCAGGCCGAAGCTGGCCAGCAGATCGCCCACGCGCTGTGCGTCTGGCGGGCTCAAGCGGCGGCGCCAGGTGGTCAGGCCGAAGGCGACGTTGTCGTACACGCTCAGGTGCGGAAACAAGGCATAGCTTTGAAACAGGTAGCCCAGGCGGCGCTGCGGCGTGGCCACGTTGGTAGCGGTGCGGCTGTCGAACAGCGTACGGCCGGCGATGCACACATGGCCGCCGGCCGGCGCCAGCAAACCGGCCATGGCGGCCAGCGTCAGCGACTTGCCGGCACCCGAAGGCCCGTACAGCGCGATGACAGGCGCGGCCGATGCAAAGGCCACGTCGAGGTCGAAGCGCCGCGGGCCGTCGGCCACCGTCAGCCTGATTTGAACGTCGATCACGGCTTGCCGAAACCGTAGCGCGCCAGGATGGCCTGGGCCTCGGTGCCGAGCAGAAAGGCCGCGAAATCGCGCGCGAGTGTCTTCTGGCGTGAATCAGCCACCACCGCCACCGGGTAGCGCACTGGTGCATGACCTCCAACCGTTTGCACCACCCTCACTTTGCCAGCCAGCAGCGTGGCGTCGGTGCGGTAGACAAAGCCGGCCTCGGCCTCGCCGCGGGCGACGTAGTCCAGCACTTGGCGCACGCTGTCGGCCTGCACCAGCCTGGGCTGCAGCGGTGCCCACAGACCCGCAGTTTCCAGCGCTTGCTGCGTGTAGCGGCCCACCGGCACGCTGGCGGGTTTGCCGATGGCAACGCGCTTGACGGCGGGGCCGGCCAGGTCGGCCACGCTGGCCACGGGCGGGCTGTCTTGCGTGGGCACCACCAGCACCAGCGTGTTGGCGGCGAAGTCGCGCCGCGTCCCGGCGTCAATGACTTTCTGCTCGACGCCGCGGTTCATCGTTTCGGCGTCGGCGCTGGCAAACACATCCACCGGCGCACCCTGCACGATTTGCTGGATCAGCACGCCCGATGCGGCGAAGTTCAAGCGCAGCTTCACACCGGGCCGCGTGGCCTCGAAGCGCGCGCCGATTTCCTTGAACGCATCCGTCAGGCTGGCGGCGGCCGAGATCGTGAGCTGCTGTGCGCTGGCCAGCATCGGCAGGCCCAACAGCATAACGGCCATCAAGCGCTGACAGAGAGCCTGTGTCTTCAGCATGGTGCGTTGCGTGTCGCTTTCAACGCGGCGAGAAGATGCGCCGGGCGACCAGCAGCACGGCCATCGACAGCGCCGCGGTGATGACGACCAGCAGGTGCGCCAGGCTGTCTTGCCCGGCCTGCACAGCGTCGTAGATGGCCATCGACAGCGTCTGCGTCTGTTGCGGTATCGAGCCCGCCACCATCAGCGAAGCGCCGAATTCGCCCATCGCACGCGCAAACGCCAGCAGTGTGCCGGCCAGGATGCCCGGCCCCGCCAGCGGCAGCGTGACGCGCACAAACACAGACCAGCGCGACTGGCGCAGCGTGCGCGCGGCGGCTTCCAGTTGGCGGTCGACGCCGGCAAACGCCGCGCTGGCCGACATGATGATGAGCGGCAAAGCCACCAGCGCCGATGCGACGACGGCGCCATGCCAGCTGAAAACGATGGTGTAGTCGAAGGTGCGGCGCAGCCAGCCGCCGAGGGCGCTGTGACGGCCCATCACCACCAGGATGGCGTAGCCAATGACGGTGGGCGGCAGCACCAGCGGCAGCATGCAGGCGGCTTCCAGCACGCCGCTGCCGATGAAGCGGTGGCGGCCAAAAATCCATCCCAGCGCCAGCCCCAGCAACAGCGCCAGCAGCGTGGCAAAGCCGGCCACTTTCAGCGACAGCAGCAGCGGGTGCCCATCCAGGGTTTGCAGTGCGGCGAACATTCGTTATTTAGTTTGGTACATAACGATGATACCTGCCCGTCACACGCCCACTGGCCGGCGCAGCACTCGGGGTTTGGCCCCTGTCCTTGCTCGGGAAATCCCTGGCCGCAGCGGCTTGAAGCGCTCAGACTTCTACTGAAGAATTAGATTGCTACTGCTGAGTAGATATTTGGCGCTGACTCACGAACCAGCGCCGACGCCCGGAGACTGCGTGCCCGTGAAACCGCCCCCGAAACCGTCGTCAGCGCCGACCACGCCCTTGCTCGACGTGCAGCGTGTCTCGCTGGCTTTCGGCGGCGTCAAGGCATTGAACGAGGTGAGCTTTTCGGTGCAACCGGGCAGCATCACGTCGGTCATCGGCCCCAACGGCGCGGGCAAAACTTCGGTCTTCAACACCCTCTCGGGTTTCTACAAGCCGGCCAGCGGCACGATGCACTTTGACGGCCGTGACCTGGCCGGCCTGCCACCGCCAAAGCGCGCCGCGGCAGGCCTGGCACGCAGCTTCCAGAACATCGCGCTGTTCCGCGGCATGACGGTGCTGGACAACATCAAGCTGGGCCGCCACTGCCA
>JANMJI010000391.1:0-4727 GCA_031371275.1 Betaproteobacteria bacterium | reverse complement strand
ACTGCCAGCACTGTTTGCACTGCTCGCGCTGCCGGGCTGGGCGGCCCCGCCGCCGGTTTTGCAAGGCGTGGTGACCCAGGTCAGCGACGGCGACACGCTGCGTTTCACGCCGCAAGGCCAGGCGCCGATCAGCGTGCGCCTGCGCGACATCGACGCGCCCGAGGTCTGCCAGCCCTGGGGCGCCGAAGCCCGGCGTGCGCTGACCGACCTGGCGCTGAACAAGGCCGCCACGCTGCGCGCCAGCGGCCGCGACAACCAGGGCCATACGGTGGGCGTGTTGACGGTTGACGGCGTCAACATCAGCCGGCGCCTGGTCGAAGAAGGCCATGCCTGGAGCCTGCGCGGGCGCAACGACACCGGCCCGTTGGTGAAACAGGAACGCATGGCCAAGGCCCTGGCGCGCGGTTTGCATGCCGGCGGCGGGGCTGTCAAGCCGGCCGATTTCCGGCGCCAGCACGGGCCTTGCGTGGAAGGCGCGCCGCGCTGAGTCAGCGCGCAGGGTCAGGCTTTTCTTAGCGTCCTTGCCATCCGCGCGGCGGCCAGAAAGTCTTGCAGCATGGGCCGGTCGTCCAGTGTCTGCGGGTCGTCGGGGGCGTGAAATTCAGGATGCCATTGCACGCCGGCCACATAGCTCGGGCCGCGCCAGCGCACGGCCTCGACCATGCCGTCTTCTGGGCACAAAGCCTCGGCGATGAACTCTGGCGCCAGGTCCTTGATGCCCTGGTGGTGGATGCTGTTGGTGGTCGCCCGCGCGCGGCCCGGGAACAGGCTGGCCAGGTGCGTGCCGGGCACAAATTCCACCGCATGGTGGTGGTCTTCGTAGCGGCCCAGTTCGCGGTGCGCCAGCGCTTGTGGGCGCTGCGTGGCGATGTCTTGCAACAGCGTGCCGCCAAAGCTGACGTTGAGCAATTGCAGCCCGCGGCAGATGCCGAACACCGGCTTGCCGGCCTGCACAAAGGCCCGTATCAAGTCCATCTCGTAACGGTCGCGCACGCGGTCGCCCTGCCAGTCTGCGTGCAGCGGGGCTTCGCCATAACTTTCCGGTGACACGTCATTGCCACCTTGCAGCACCAGGCCGTCCAGCAGTGCGGCGTAATCGTGCAGGTCGATGTCGCTGCGCTGCACGGTGCTCTGGGCGTCCACCGCCGGCACCATCACCGCACACGCACCGCCAGCCAACAGCCAGTGGGCGACGCTCTGTTCCAGGTAATGCACGGTCTTGCTCCACACGCCGCCGGCCGGCATGCCGGGGCTGCCGGGGTAGTGGATGCGGGCCGAGACGCCGATCAGCAGGGCTTGGGGGGTCATCGCGGGGGTGTCATTTCTTCGCGGTGTGGGGTTCAGCGGCCTTGTCGCTGACCTGGCCACTGCGCTTCTCATTGACGCGCACCCAGCGCAGTTCGGCGATGTCATTGGGCCACTGCACCAGCGCCACCTTGCGCTGCATGGCCCAGGTCAGCGTGCGGCGGTACAGCGGCACCAAGGGCAGGTCTTCGGCGACCAGGCGCAGCACGGTGGTGACAAGCGCGCGGCGGCGCGTGGCGTCGGGCTCGACGCGGATGTTGTCTATCAGCGTGTCCAGCTTGGGGTTGCTGTAGCGGCCGGCGTTGAAGGTGCCCTGGCCGTCGCGGCTGTAGGTGCGCAGCAGGCCGTTGAAGGAATTCCAGGCGTCGGGCAGGGGCGTCCAGCCGACTTCAAAAAACGGCGTTGTGCCCTGTGTCAATTTGGGGAAAAACAGGTTGCTGGGGCTGCTGCGCAATTGCGTGCGTATGCCCACCTGGGTCAGCATCGCGGCCACCGCCTGGCAGACGTTTTCACGCCAGGCCACGTTGACACAATCCAGCGGCACGGCAAAGCCGTTCGGGTAGCCGGCTTCACCCAGCAGCGCACGGGCGCGGGCCGGGTTGTAGGGCAGGCGCTGGTCCAGCTCGGCCGGTGAGCCATCGACGCGGGTCGACAGGAAAGCGCCGGTCGGCACGGCCTGGCCGCGCAGCACCTTGTCGACGATCAGCGGCACGTTGATGGCGTGGTAGACGGCCTGGCGCACGCGCAGGTCCTTGAAGGGGTTGCGGCCCTTCACGTCGCTGCCTTCCAGCTCGTCGCGCGCCTGGTCGAAGCCCAGGTATTGCTGGCCCATGTCGACGGTTTGCGCCAGCGTCACGCGCGGGTCGGTTTTCAGGCGTGCGATGTCCTGGTAGGGCGGGTCCAGCACCAGTTCCACCTCGCCCGATGACAGCGCTGCCAGCCGCGTCGCGTCTGACTTGATGGTGATGAAACTCACCTGTTCGACATTGCCGCTGCGCGGGTCGGCCCAGCCCCACCAGGCAGCGTGGCGCCGCAGCACCGTGCGCACATCGGGCTCATAGCGTTCCAGCTGGTAAGGGCCGGTGCCGTTGGCGTTGCGGTTGGCAAAGGTTTCCTGCTTGGCGTTGAAGTCCTGCGCGCGCGTGACACCGTGCTTTTCGCACCAGGCCTTGCTCATGATTGCAATCAGCGGCAGCTTTTGCGGCAGCACCGCGTCGGGGGCTTCTGTCTGCACGTCGATGGTCAAGGCGTCGACCTTGCGCACGGCGGCCAGGCCCTTGAGCTGGAAGCCGCGCTGCGAAGGCGGCAGCAGCGCGCGCTGCAGCGAAAACACGGCGTCGTCGGCGCTGAAGGGCGTGCCGTCGTGGAACACCACGCCGGGCCGCAGCTTGAAGCGCCACACCGTCGGCGAGACCATCTGCCACGACAGCGCCAGTGCCGCTTCGAGCTGGAATTGCGCATCACGGTTGAGCAGCGCGTCGTAGACCTGCGAGGCCACGCGCGAGTGGTACAGCAGCGCCACGGCATGCGGGTCCATGGTCTGCGGGTCGAAGGCGCTGGCCACGCGCAACAGCGGCGCGACAGCGGGCACGGGCGCAGGCGCGGGCGCGGGTGCGGGTGCGGCGTTGGCGCAAGGGGCCACGCCCGGCGCCGCAGCGCCAGCCAGAACGAGACAAGCAAGCAGGGCTCGCAGGCGCATGGCAGAGGGTGGGTCAAACAGTCAAAGTGAGCGTGCTGGTCAGTCGGCGATGTCGCCTTCGTCGTCGCTGTCGTCGAGCTTGGCTTTTTTCACACGCAGCGCCAGCCGGGTGGCCAGCGGGGCCATGTCTTGCACCAGTGTGGCGGTGGCTACGGTGCCGGCCAGGCGCAGCGCGGGCAGCGGCAGCGTGCTCATGTAGGGCGCGTTGAAGAAGCTGTCGCTGGCGCGGTAGGTCAGCGCTGCTGTCAGCGCGCCAGCGGCCAGCGCCACCACCGCCACGCTGGCCGTCACCGCGCGCCGGTGCTGCGGCAGCACATGGGCCAGGTGGGCGTGTACCAGCAAGGCCAGCAACACCATCTGCAGCGGCGCAGCCAGCAGCCACAGGCCGGGCAGGGCGAGCGCGGCGGCGGCCTGCGGCCACAGCCCATCGGCCAGCGTCATGGCCAGCGCCCAGGGCAGGGCGATGCGCAGGTGGCCGTTGAAATCAAAGCGGTGCTGAAACAACTTGGACATCAGCGCCCACAGCCCGCACCAGCCGGCCAGCAGCGCGCCCAAGCCCACCAGCACCGGCACCCAGGCCGTGTAGTCGGCGCCCGGGTCCAGCGTCAGCCAGTGGTTGACCAGCACCCCCAGCAGCACCGCGCCGGCCATCGCCAGCGCCGGCAGCAAAGCGCGCCGGCCGCTGGCCGCCAGCGGCTGTTCAGGCGCCAGCGCTTCACCGGCGCGGCGCAGGCGCAAAGTGCTGTTGCCCAGTTGCAGCAGCGCGCCGTTCGCCGGCACGGTTGCACTGTCGGCCACCAAGCGGCCGTTCAGCCGCGTGCCGTTGTGGCTGGGCAGCGCACGCAGCAGCAACTGGCCGCCTTCGCCCAGCAGCAGTTCGGCGTGGTGGGCGGCGATGTGCGGGTCGTCGATGACGACATGGTTGTCCAAAGCGCGGCCCAGGCGCAGCGGCCACTGCCACACGTCGACGACGCGCCCGGCGTGGCCTTCGCGTTCGTGCAGATCGATCAGCGCGAGGCGTTCTTCGGGGCGTTCCATGCAAAGCCGTTGAGGTAGTGTTGGGCCAGGCGTTGCGCGCTGGCGGCGCTGACGCCATAGGCGTCCAGCCGGCCCTGCACGCCGCCTTGCGCGCCGTCCAGCGTGGCCACCAGCACCACCAGGTCGTGCAGGCCTTCCAGCTTTTTGTAGGCGCGCAGGCAGACCACGGCCTTCAGCGGCAGCGCGGCGGCGCCAGCTTGGCTGTCTTTGCCATCTTTGTCGTCGCCGCGGGCACCGCCGGCGACCTGGCGTTCTGCACACTGCGGCGCGGTGCGGTTGCGGTCGTCGCGGCCCATGAATTCATTGCGAAAACTGGCCGTGTAGCGATCTGCAAAGCGCAGCGTGCCGATCTTGCTGCCGTCATAGGCCTCGTGGCGCACCGTCAAATAGCCCGTCAGCAAAGCGCCGTTGACAAACAAACGGCTGTCCATTTCGCAGTCTGAACGCTCGAACTGCAAACCTTTGGTGGCCTGGGGCGAGCCGCGGCCCCAGCAGCGCATGAAGGTTTCCTGCGGCACCGGCACCAGGTAGCGCGGGTGGCCGGCGTCGCGCCAGGGTTGGTTGATGAAGCGCTCGGTCAGCGCGGCCTCGTGGCCCATCAGTTGGCGTGTTATTTCTGGCCACACCGGCGCGGTGATGGGCTTGGCGCCACGGCCGCGCTCCAGCAGTGCGCGCACCGGCGCTG
>JANMJI010000388.1:0-6367 GCA_031371275.1 Betaproteobacteria bacterium | reverse complement strand
AGGCCCGAACCGCACAGCCGGTTGATGGTGGCGCCGGGCACGGCGATGGGCAGGCCGGCCAGCAAAGCCGCCATGCGCGCCACGTTGCGGTTGTCTTCACCGGCCTGGTTGGCGCAGCCGTACAGCACATCGGCCACCGCGGCCCAATCGACCTTGGGGTTGCGCGCCATCAAGGCCTTGATGGGCAGCGCGCCCAGGTCGTCGGCGCGCAGCGAAGACAAAGCGCCGCCGTAGCGGCCGAAGGGCGTGCGGACGGCGTCGCAGACGAAGGCGTGGGTGATGGACATGGCGGTTCACCGGGGGTTGTGGGCGCGACGATAGCGCGTGGTGCGCCGCCGTGCTGGCTCTAATAAGTCTCCAGGTGCAGCCGGCCTTCGCGTTTGAGCGCTGCGCCCACGCTTTCCCACACCAGCCCGGCCTGCTGCGCCACGTCGCGCAGCGCCAGCACCACGCCTTCTTCCATGGCCTTGAGGCCACACACAAAGAAGTAGGCATTCGGGTCGGCCAGCAACGGCCCCAGGTCGGCGGCGCGTTCGCGCATCAGGTCTTGCACATAGCGCTTCGGTGCAGTGGGTGTGCGGCTGAAGGCGAAGCTGATGTCTATGAAGTCCTTGGGCAGGTTTTGCAGCGGGCCGAAGTAGGGCAGTTCTTCGGCGCTGCGGGCGCCGAAGAACAGCATCAACTTGCCGCCTTCGAACTTGCCAGAACTGCGCAGCCGGCGGCGCCATTCCGTCATCGCGCGCATCGGCGCCGAGCCGGTGCCGGTGCAGATCATCACGATGTGGCTCTTGGGGTGGTTGGGCATCAGGAAGCTGGCGCCAAAGGGGCCGATGACCTGCACGGTGTGGCCCACTTGCAGGTCGCACATGAAGTTGCTGGCCACACCGCGCACGGGCCGGCCCTGGTGGTCTTCCAGGACGCGCTTGATGGTCAGCGACACGTTGTTGTAGCCCGGCCTTTCGCCGTTGCGCGGGCTGGCCACGCTGTACTGGCGGGCGTGGTGCGGGCGGCCCGCACCGTCCACGCCCGGCGCCACGATGCCGATGCTCTGGCCTTCCAGCACCGGGAAAGGCAGGGCGCCGAAATCCAGCACGATGTGGTGGGTGTCGTAGTCGCTGCCCGCGGTCTTGCCGACTTCGGTAACGCGCACGTTGCCGGCCACGGTGGCGGTCATGTGCTTGTCCACCGCCTTGGGGCCATACAGGTTGGTGTAGGCGTGGGCGGCCGACCAGGGCGGCAATGTGGCGCCGAACTGCGCGCTGTTGAAGGCAGCGTCGGCAGCGTCGGCGCCGCTTGCAATGGGCGCCGCCGCAACAGGTGCAGCTGGGTCTGCGACCACGCCGTCTGCTGCCAGCGCTTGTGCACTCAGTTCCGCGGGTAGCTCGTCCCACCCTAGCTGTTCTTGCAGGGTGTAAGCCTTGACGCGTGCCACCAGCCGCCAGTTGTCGATGCTGCCGGTGGGGCAGGGTGGCACGCAGGCCATGCAGAAATTGCACTTGTCGGCATCGACGACGTAGTTGCGGTCGTCGTGCGTCACCGCACCCACCGGGCAGATGGCTTCGCAGGTGTTGCAGCGTATGCAGATCTCCGGGTCGATAACGTGCTGCTTGAGCAGGCTGCTTTCAGACAAGTCCACGGCTGTTTCCTTCAACAAAAAGGGAGCCGCAAGGCTCCCTGTCGGCATGGGCGGATGATGCGCGCTTCAGCTGAAACGCACGTACTCGTGTTCCACCGGCATGCGGTTGATGCCCATCACCGGCGGCGCAATCCAGTTGGCGAACTTGCCGGGCTCGACGACGCGGCCCATCAGGCTGGCCACGAAGGCGCGGTCACCGCCGCTGGGCAGCCAGTGGTCAACGTTGGCCTTCCATTCGGCGTCTGACACCACCCGCCCGTCGGGCGACACTTTGACCCCCGACAGCGCACCGATGTTGCGGTGAAAAGCCTTGTGCGGCACGCTCAGTTTGACGGGTATGCCGGCCTTCTCAAGCACCTTGTTCCAGCGCCCCACACCGGCCACGCTGTCTTTGATGTAGTCGTCGCGCAGCACTTCGTTCAGCGCGTTCAGCATCGGCACTTCCTTGTCCACCAGCTGGCCATTGCGCGCTTCCAGCACCTTGTAGGTCTGGCCCTTGAGCACATGGTCGTCGGCGCGCTTGCCTTCTTCGTAGCGGCCCTTCAAGCCGCTGGAATAAAAGGTGGCGGCATTGCTGGACTCGTCAGCACCAAACAAGTCGATGGTGACGCTGAAGTGGAAGTTGATGTAGCGCTGCAGCGTCGGCAGGTCGATAACGCCGGCGGCGCGCAAGGCACCCACGTCGTCGGTCTTCAGCTCGTTCATTTTCTGCGCCGTGCGCTGGATGATGCGGCCAATGCCGCTCTCGCCCACGAACATGTGGTGGGCTTCTTCGGTGAGCATGAATTTCGTCGTGCGGGCGAGAGGATCAAACGCACTTTCAGCCAATGCGCAGAGTTGGAACTTGCCATCCCGGTCTGTGAAATACGTGAACATGAAGAAGCTCAGCCAGTCGGGCGTGGCTTCGTTGAAGGCGCCCAGGATGCGCGGGTTGTTTTCGTCGCCGCTGCGGCGTTCCAGCAGCGCTTCGGCTTCTTCGCGGCCGTCGCGGCCAAAATGTTTATGAAGCAGATAGACCATGGCCCACAGGTGGCGGCCTTCTTCGACGTTGATCTGGAACAGATTGCGCAGGTCGTACATGCTGGGCGCCGTCAGGCCCAGGTGGCGCTGCTGTTCCACGCTGGCGGGTTCGGTGTCGCCTTGTGTGACGATGATGCGGCGCAGGTTGGCGCGGTGTTCGCCGGGCACGTCTTGCCAGGCCTTTTCGCCCTTGTGGTCGCCGAAGTGCACTTGCCTGTTCGCGTCACCCGGGTTCAGGAAAATGCCCCAGCGGTAGTCGCGCATCTTCACATGGCCGAACTGCGCCCAGCCTTGCGGGTCGACACTGACGGCGGTGCGCAGGTAGACGTCCATGTCGGTGGAACCCACCGGGCCCATGTCGTCCCACCAATTTATGAAGTTAGGCTGCCACTGTTCCAGCGCACGCTGCAGCGTGCGGTCGTCACTGAGGTTGACGTTGTTGGGGATTTTTTCGCTGTAGTTGATGCTGCTCATTTTTGGCTCCGGTGACTGCCAGGGAAACTCAAACTCTGTTCCAGTCAAAGGCGGCTTTTTCGCCTTTGCCGTAAACCTTCAAGGCGCCCTTTTCGCCGACGGCGTTGGGGCGCTGGAAGATCCAGTTCTGCCACGCCGTCAAACGGCTGAAGACGCGCGTGACCATGTTCTCTGGGCCGTTGAAGCGCAGGTTGGCCTCCAGGCCCGTCAGCGCGTCGGGCGACATGCTGACGCGTTCTTCCACCGCGATACGCACCTCGTCGGCCCAGTCGATGTCGTCGGGGTTGCTGGTGACCAGGCCGAGTGCAAATGCGGCGTCTGCGTCCAGAGGCTGGTTCAGCTTGTCGCGCACGGCGGCCAGAGCCGGCGCCTCGTCATAGAACCTGCGCTGCAGGCGGCTCTGGCCGGTGGCCATCGGGTAGGCGCCGAAGTTGTTTTCGCCCACCGTGATCTTGGGCGCACGCGCTTCGTCGTCGGGCAGCGCCAGGTGGTAGATGCGGTCGCAGGCCAACGCCAGTTCAAGGAAGGTGCCGGCGAAGCACGAACCCGGCTCGACCAGCGCAAACAGGCTGCGCGAAGACACGTCCAGCCGGCTGAGCGTGCGGCGCAATAGGCCGGTGGTTTCACGCACCAGCCAGTGGTCGGCATGTTCGGCCAGCGTGGCATCCATCGCCAATATCGCGGCCGCGTCACCTTGGGTCTTGATGAGCCAGGTGCCGATCTCGGGTTCGTTGCTGCGCATCGAAAGAATGGCGTCGTCCAGTTCGCGGGCCAGTGCCAGCGGGTACCAGGCCGCGCTTTGCGCTTCGATGCCGGCCGCGTCAGTGGGCTGCGGCCCGGTCGGCGCTTTCACGGTCCAGGTGGCGGTGCGTTTGGCGCGGTCAATTTCCACCACCACATGCGCATAGCGCAGCGCGTTGGCCTCGACGCTGCGCGCAATCGGCGTCAGCGCCACGCCCTGCGCACCAGCGTCAGGGCCGGGCCGCGCGCTGCCTTGCGCCATCTGCAGCGCACGTTCTTGCACCTTGGCCGCAAACACCGCGGGCTTGGCGATGTGGTCTACCAGCCGCCAGTCTTTCGCACGCTGGCCGCGCACACCTTCGACGCTGGTGCAGAACACATCGGCCAGGTCGTGGCGCACCTTGCGTTTGTCGGTCACGCGCGTCAGGCCGCCGGTGCCGGGCAACACGCCCAGCAAGGGCACTTCGGGCAGGCTGACAGCGCTGCTGCGGTCGTCTACCAGGATGATCTCGTCGCAGGCCAGCGCCAGCTCATAGCCGCCACCGGCGCAGGCGCCGTTCACGGCGGCGAGAAACTTCAAGCCGCTGTACTTCGATGAGTCTTCGAGCCCATTGCGTGTCTCGTTGGTGAACTTGCAGAAGTTGACTTTCCACGCGTGGCTGGAAACGCCGAGCATGAAGATGTTGGCACCGCTGCAAAAGACTTTTTCCCTGGCGCTGGTGATGACCACGGTGCGCACTTCAGGGTGCTCGAAACGGATGCGGTTTACCGCGTCGTGCAGTTCGATGTCGACGCCCAGGTCGTAGCTGTTCAGCTTGAGTTTGTAGCCCGGCGCGAGGCCGCCGTTTTCGTCGAAGTCGGCCAGCAGCGTGGCCACCGGGCCTTCAAAACGCAGCTTCCAGTGGCGGTATTGCGAGGGCTCGGTGCGGTAGTCAACGCGGGGCGCGGGGGTGCTCATGGGCGGTCTCCTGGGCACAGCGGTGAGGCGCTGCGTGGTTGGCATCATAATGCCTGTTTGCGAAGAGAGTCAAGCAGAAAAATGCACTTTAATTCAAATTCAGCACCAGAGCCTGGCGCACCGCAGCGCGCAGCAAGCCGAATGTGGCGTCCAGCGGCTGCGCGCTGGTGTTGAGCGTGAAATCGGCTTTGGAGTAGAAAGCCGCGCGCCCGGCCAGGATGCCTTTCAAGTCTTCCATCGCCTCGCGGCTGGCGGCCATGGGGCGCAGGTCACCCTGGGCCAGCACGCGTTTCATGTGGTCTTCTGGCGCAGCCTGCAGCCACACGGTGGTGCAGTGGGCCAGCAGCAGATTGAAGGTGGCGGCGTCGCTGACGATGCCGCCCGGCGTCGCAATCACCGCTTCGGGGTGAATCTGTATGGCTTCTTCCAGCGCCCGGCGTTCGTAGCGGCGGTAGGCGTTCTGGCCATACAAACCTTGGATTTCGCCGACGCTGCAACCGGCAAATTTTTCAATCTCGCGGCTGAGCTCGACAAAAGAAAAACCCAGGTCGTCGGCCAGCATCTGGCCCAGCGTGGTTTTGCCCGCGCCGCGCAAGCCCACCAGCGCCACGCGCGGGCTGCGCGCCGCGCCGCGGTTGCTGGCGCCACCGCTGCCCAACAGCTCGGCCACGGCCACGCGCACGCGGCGCAGCGCGGCCTCGTCGCGGTGTTCCAGCAGTTCGCGCAGCAGCAGCCATTCGGGCGTCAGGGTGGTCACGTCACCGACCAATTCGGCCAGCGAACATTGCAAGGCGCCGGCGACTTGCGCCAGGATCAGGATGGACGCATTGCCGACGCCGTATTCCAGATTCGCCAGGTGGCGTTCAGACACATCGGCGGCCAGCGCCACGGCTTTGCGCGTCATGCCGCGGCGTGAGCGCAGGGCGCGCACGCGTTCGCCCAAAGCCACCAGAAAAGGGTTCTTGTCTTCGTCTTCGGCGTCAGCGTCGGCGCTGGCGGGAGTTGGGGTCAAACCCGCGGTATGCAATATAGTGCTTGACATGAGTGGACGGCGGTTTTATCGTTCATGCAAGCACAATAATTCATCTTCTTCGGTGAAGCAAGGCCAGGCCGAAGAACGGCTGTCCACTGCACCCAGCCGACTGTTCAGGAGACAAGCCCATGAACCCCTCTGCCGCCCCCGGCGAATTCTTCAACTTCGCGCAGCATCTGTTGGCCTTGAACACGGGCCGCGCCGCCAAGCCGGCCTATATCGACGACCACGGCACGCTGAGCTACGGCGCCCTTGAAGAACAGGTGCGCCGCGCTGCCGCGGCCTTGCTGGCCAGCGGCGTGCGGCGTGAAGAACGTGTGCTGCTGCTGATGCACGACAGCAGTGATTGGGTGGTGGCCTTCCTGGGCGCGCTGTACGCCGGCGTGGTGCCGGTGGCTGTGAACACGCTGCTGACCGCCGACGACTACGCCTACATGCTGCAACACAGCCGCGCGCAGGCCGCACTGGTGTCGGGTGCGCTGCTGCCGGTGCTGCTGGCGGCGCG
>JANMJI010000219.1:0-42797 GCA_031371275.1 Betaproteobacteria bacterium | reverse complement strand
GGGCCACCGGTGCGCCGCATGGCGCGTGATGGCATGAAGGAAATTATCGAAACGATGGCCCGAAACCCAAGCGAGGATAAGCAGGGGAATCGGCGCCCAGTAGCGGGCCGGCGCGGGCGTCGGTGGCGCCAAGGCGAAGCTGAACAAGTCCCCGCGGGTCGCGCATCCCTGATTCGAGTGGTCTGCGGCGTTGCAAATCCTCGCCATAGCGGGGCTATGGCTGTGGTTTGCGCCTTGCAGCCCATCCCAAACCAGGGCGCGCGCACCCGCGACGGACTTAATCAGCGTCGCCCCAAACCAGGCCATGGGCCTGAGCCGTTCCAGCTTCTCCGCCTGCTTCGGCTCCAAACACAGCCTGCTGAGGGCCGCCCTGCGTTGCTATGCCGACGGGCGTTTTGCCGCGCTCACCGCGGCCAGCAAAGCCGCCGACCCGCGCGCTGCCGTGCGCGCCATGCTGGCCACCATCGCCGACGTGGATGGCGCCAGCCGCGGCTGTTTGTTTGTCAACGCGGTGGCCGAACTGGCGCCGGGTGACGCTGAGCTGGCCATGGGCCTGAGGACGCTGCGCAAGGCCGGCGTGGCGGCCGATGTGCTGAAGCCGCTGTTGGCGCAGGCCGAACTTTGGTGGCCCGGCAAAGCCCGCACCGCGCAGCCACGGCCTCGTGCATGACCGCGTCGGTTTCACACTCCGCTGCGGCCATGGCGCGCGCCAGCGTGTGCCAACGCACCGACATGCCGGCGCTTGCCCGCTAGCGTGCGCGGGGCGCGGCCGCAACGTCCGTTGCCACGCACCCCACCTGGAGACATGCATGCATACCGCTGGCACCCGCCCACGGCGGCGCACCTTGGCCATCCTCGGCGCCAGCCTCGCCTGCGCGGCGCCGGCGCTGGCCCAGATCACGCTGTACGAACACGATGCCTATGGTGGCCGTTCGTTCACATCGCAGGCCAACCAGATGGACTTGCGCCGCCACGGCTTCAACGACCGCGCGTCCTCGGTGGTGGTGCGCAGTGGCCGCTGGGAAATCTGCGAGGACGCCGATTTCAGGGGCCGCTGCACGGTGTTGCGGCCAGGGCAGTACCCATCGTTGTCGGCGCTGGGTTTGAACGACAGGGTGTCTTCGGTGCGCAGCGTCAGCGGCAACGCCCGCATCGCCGAAGAACGCTATTCGCCGCCGCCCGCGGTGGCCGGCGACTACCGCCGACGCGACCAGGAACGTTTGTTTGAAGCGCCTGTCAGCTCGGCCCGTGCGGTTTATGGCACCAGCGAACAGCGCTGCTGGATGGAACGTGAAGCGGTGCCAGCCGAAAGGGTTGAAAGCAGCCGCGTTCCCGGGGCCTTGATAGGCGCTGTCATCGGCGGCATCCTGGGCCACCAGATCGGTGGCGGCAGCGGGCGCGACATCGCCACTGCGGGCGGCGCGGTGGCCGGTGGCGTGGTCGGTTCCAACATCGGCCGCCACCGCGACGCGCCTTCCACCGTGTCACGCGACGTGCAGCGCTGCGCCGCTGCACCCGGTACGGGGCGGCCGACCTACTGGGACGTGACCTATGAATTCCGCGGCCAGCAGCACCGCGTGCAACTGGCCACCGCGCCCGGCGCCACCGTCACCGTCAACCGCAACGGCGAGCCGCGCGCATGAAGCGCCCGGCACTGCGCATGGCCCTGCTGTCGGCGGTCGCGCTGGCCGCCTGTGGCGAGACTGCCAAGCTCACGGTGGCTGAAGGCAGCGGCCCACAACCGGCCTTGCCGGCCGTGCACAGCACATGGATTCCCACCGTCAACATCGCGCCAGCGCGGCCCTGGCCGGCGGGTGTGCAGCCGCGTCCCGCACCCGGCCTGTCGGTGAAGGTTTTTGCCAGCGGGCTGGACCACCCGCGCTGGCTGCTGGTGCTGCCCAATGGCGACGTGCTGGTGGCCGAAACCAATGCCCCGCAAAGGCCCGACGACACGCCGGGCATCAAGGGCTGGGTGATGCGCCTGGTGATGGGCCGCGCCGGTGCCGCCACGCCCAGCGCCAACCGCATCACGCTGCTGCGCGACAGCGACGGCGATGGTGTCGCCGACCAGCGCAGCGTGCTGCTCGAAGGCTTGAACGCGCCCTTCGGCATGGCGCTGGTGGGCGAGACACTTTTCGTGGCCAACACTGATGCCGTGCTGCGCTTTCCATACCGCAGCGGCGACCTGAAAATCAGCGCACCCGGCGTGCAGGTGGTGGCCTTGCCGGCCGGCCCCATCAACCACCACTGGACGAAGAATGTGCTGGCCAGCGCCGACGGCTGCACGCTGTTCGTCAGCGTCGGTTCCAACAGCAACGTCGCCGAACGCGGCCTGCCAGCCGAACAAGAGCGTGCGGCGATCTGGGCCGTGAACATTGCCACCGGCGCCCACACCGTGTTTGCCAGCGGCCTGCGCAACCCCGTCGGCATGGCTTGGGAAGCGCAAACGGGGCGGCTGTGGACCGTCGTCAACGAACGCGATGAACTGGGCGGCGACCTGGTGCCCGACTATTTGAGCGCGGTGCACGAAGGCGCTTTCTACGGCTGGCCCTACAGCTGGTACGGCAGCCATGTCGACAGCCGCGTGCAGCCGCCGCGGCCCGATCTGGTGGCGCAGGCGCGGGTGCCTGACTACGCTTTGGGCCCTCACACCGCTTCACTCGGCCTCGCCGCCGCCGCGGGCAACAGCCTGCCGCCGGCCTTTGCACAGGGCATGTTCATCGCCCAGCATGGTTCATGGAACCGGCGCCCGCACAGCGGTTATGCGGTCGTCTTTGTGCCCTTCGCCAACGGCCAGCCCACGGGCGCTTTGCCGCTGCCGGTGTTGGACGGTTTTCTCAGTCAAGACGGCCATGCGAACGGCCGGCCGGTGGGCGTGGCGCTGGACAAAACAGGTGCGCTGCTGGTGGCCGACGATGTTGGCAACACCGTGTGGCGGGTGAGCGCCGGGCGCTGACTTTTACGTTCAGTCGCGATCAGTGACCGCGACGCAGCGCCGCGTTCGGCACTGCGGTCAGGGCGGCGTGTTCTGGCTGGCCAGTCGTGTGCCCGGTGCACCGAGCAAACACTCGGAACGCGCCCGGGCGCCTTTGGCTGTGCCGCAACGCCAACCCTCTTCGGCTTGCATGGCTGTCGTCAGCCGCCGTGCAGCGCCTTGCTCCACGCCCTGCTGAACCACCAGGTTGAAGGCCCAGAGCAGGCCCAGGCCGGTGGCCAGCGCCAAGCCGGCGGCCCAGCGTGCCCGGCGTGCTTCGGGTGCAAGCACGCTGCGGCTGCCAAGGCTGACACGCCTGCCAAGGCCCCCAAGTGCATGTGCTTTGGGCGTTATGCAGCTTGGCGTGGTCCAGGACATGGTCGACTCCGGTAATACTGGAATGCAGGTGTGTAGGTGCGGTGCGGCCGGCTTACGGACGCACGGCGATTTCGTTCTTCACCACCTTCACGCCATTCACCTTCCAGGCCAGGCTTTCGGCGACGGTCTTTTCACTGCTGCTCTTGGCAAAGCCTGAAAGCATCACCGTGCCATTCAGTGTTTCGACGCTGATGGCCGACGCATCGACGGTCTTGTTGTCGATAAAACGCGCCTTCACGGCGGTGGTGATGGCCGTGTCATCGACATACGCGCCCACCGATTCCTGGCCGCGTGTCACGGCACAGCCTGCGGTGGTGGCCAGAACGGCGGAAACGAGCAGGGCGGAAAAAACATTGCGGGTGTTCATGGGGTATCTCCGTGAGGTCAGGTGGGATGGTTGAGGGAACAAAAGCTGCAAGGCTCACTCGTTGAGCCAGCCTTGCAATTCATCGGCGTGCTTCTGTTCTTCGCCGAGGATGTCTTCCAGCAGGCGCCGTGTGGTGGGGTCGCGTTCACCCACCAAGCGCACAAGCTGGCTGTAGGCTTCAATGGCCACGCGTTCGGCGGTCAGGTTGGCCTGGATCATGTCTTTGAGCAGCAGCTTGTCGTCGTAGCGTGCGTGGCTGCGCTCGAGCAGCGTTTGGGGTGCAAAGTCGGGCTGGCCGTCCAGTTGCACGATGCGCCGCGCCAGGCGGTCGGCGTGGGCTAACTCTTCATCAGCATGGACTGCGAATTCTTCGGCGATGCGCGGTGATGCCAGGCCGTGGGCGGTGTAGTGGTGGCGCTTGTAGCGCAGCACGCAGACCAGTTCGGTGGCCAGTGAATCGTTGAGCAGCTTGATGAGACCCTTGCGCCACGCGCTGTCGGCCTCGCCACTCACGCCCGCCGCGTCGCGGCCCGACTGCTGCCGCACTTTGTCCAGTGCCACGGTGTCCAGCGCCATCGGGGGCTGCTCATGCTTGTCTGCAACTTGCAGGTTCGGCAGCTGCGTGACGTTGGTGGTTTCTGGCGTGGTGGGCATGACCGGGTTCCTGTTGTTGAAGCCGCTGTCTGGCTCGGCATGGCCTCAATGTAGGCAGCGCCGCGGCGCGCGCCGATAGGCAGGTGCCGCAGGCTTTTGTAGGCGGCCACGCCATTTGCCGGCAAGGTGCGCCAGCGCACCGACCATGCGCCAAGCTGCGGATGACGCTAGCTGCCTGGGTTCGTGGGATGTGCGGTGTTGACACGCACACCGAACGAGCCTTCAGTCACCTCGAATGGACACACGATGGACCACATCACCCAACCCACCACCCGCCAGATCATCAAGCGCAGTGCCCTGCGCACATCGCTCACCGTGGCAGCGGCAGCCACCGTGCTGACGCTGGCCGCCTGCGCCACGACACCGCCGCCGGTTGAACAGATCGCAGTCGCGAATGCCGCGTTGGCCCACGCGGTGGCCGCCGGCAGTGTGGAAATGGCACCGGCCGAGATGGCCATGGCCCGCGACAAGATGACGCGTGCCAACCAGGCCATGGCCACCAAGGACCACGACACCGCACTCGCGCTGGCCCAACAAGCGGCGCTGGATGCCCAGGTGGCCGAGGCCAAGACCGAATCGCTGAAGGCCCGCAAATCGGCGATGGCGGTGCAGGAAGCCGGCCGCGCTTTGCGTGAAGAAATGGCGCGCAAGCCGCAGTAGTCAAAACCACCAAACACACACCGGCAAACCGCACAGCGGCAGGCCGCACCACGCCACAAAGGACAACCCGACATGAAGAACTTTCGCATCACCACCACCCTGACCGTGCTGGCCGCCGCCATGCTGGCCGCCTGCGCATCGGCGCCGACCAGCAATGCCATGCTTGACGAAGCGCGCAGCGACTACGGCATCGCCCAAGCCAACACCCAGACCCAGGCCCTGGCCGCGGCCGAACTGAAGCAGGCCGGCGACGCGCTGGCCATGGCCGACGCCGCATTCGCGCGCAGGGAAGACACCAGCCGGGTCAACCAGCTCGCCTACCTGGCCCGCCAGCGTGTCGCGCTGGCCACGGAAACCGCCGGCCGCAAGATATCTGAAACCACCGTGGCCGAAGCCGGCGCTGAACGCGACAAGCTGCGCCTGGCCGCGCGCACCCGTGAAGCCGACACCGCCACCCAAACCGCGGCCATGGCCACGCGTGATGCTGCCGCTTCACAGCGCCAGGCCAATGCTTCGCAGCAGCAGGCCGCTTCAGCCCAGCAACAAGCCGCTGCTTCACAGCAGGTGGCGGTGGCTTCGCAGATGCAGGCCGGTGAGGCTGAACGCCGCGCCCGTGCGCTGGAAACCCAACTGCGTGACCTGAACGCCAAGAAGACCGACCGCGGCATGGTCATCACCATCGGTGACGTGTTGTTTGACAGCGGCCAGTCGCAAATCAAAGCCGGCGGCCTGCGCAACATCGAAAAGCTCGGCGGCTTCCTGAAGGAGTACCCGCAGCGCAAGGCCATGATTGAGGGCTACACCGACAGCACCGGCAGCGACAGCACCAACCTGGCGCTGTCGGGCCGGCGCGCCGACGCGGTGATGGCCGCACTGGTGGGCATGGGTGTCAGCCGCAGCCAGCTGGCCGCACAGGGCTACGGTGAAACGCACCCGGTGGCCGGCAATGAAAGCTCGGGCGGCCGCCAGATGAACCGCCGTGTCGAGATCGTGCTGTCTGACGAAAGCGGTGGCCTTACACCGCGCTGAACGCAGCGCTGGCAGGCGGTGCTGGCAGCAGGTGCTGCCAGGCCGAACTTTCAGACCAATCTTTCAGACCGTGATCGCGGCGCCGGCGTGCTGAACGCCGGCGCCGCGACGCCTTTCAGACCAGGCTGCCAAACACGCGGTCCCACAGCCGCGTGCTGACGCCGTAGCAAGCGCCTGGGCCTGCACCCGAGCGGTGGTGCAGTGCATGGCGGCGCTGGTGGCCGCGCAGCCAGGCAGCCCCGGCTTGCCAGCGGCCCGGCGCCAACGCGGCGCTGTGCACATGGTGCACGGCATGGTGCATGACGATGTAGACCAAGTAGCCTGCCAGGACCCCCAACACCAGCGCACTGGCCAGCCAGAGTGGCATCAACCACCAGGCTGGCGCCAGCACGACGAGGCCAAAGCCGGCGGCCGTCAGCAGCGTCGGCGTGGCAATCAGCGCCACCGGCCTGGCATGGTGAAGCGCATGCCAGCGTTTGAAGGGCTGCACACCGTGAAGCACAAAACGGTGCAAGGCGTATTCGGCCAGCGTCCAGGCCAGTGCACCGGCGGCGACGCAGGCCGCTGCCCGCCCCACATGCCCCACCGGCAGGGTGACAGCAGCCGTGGCCGCCAGTGCCAGCACCAGCACGCCATAGAACACGAAATCCGCCACCAGCAGCCGTTTGTCTTGCTCCAGCGAAAAAAGACCCATGCCGCTCCCGCGCTGAACCAGCCAACCCGACATGGGAACGGCTGGTAGCCAACACCGTACGCTGGCGCCGGCCCGCGGTGGGGTCTGTACGTTTGCGAACATACGGTGGTCTGCCTGGCGCCTAAAGTCATCGGTCAACAATAAACCTGATGCTTCGCGCGCCCGCCCCCACACACCCGACGACAGCCCATGGCCGTGTTTGACGACCCCCGCAAGAACCAATTGCTGGCGGCCTTGCCCGCCGCCGAATGGCAGCGCTGGCAGCCCCTGCTGGAAGCCACCGAAATGCCGCTTGGCCATGTCATGTACGAATCGGGCCGCACGCTGGGCCATGTGTACTTTCCCACCACCGCCATCGTGTCGCTGCTGTATGTGATGGAGGACGGCGCTTCGGCCGAGATTGCCGTCGTCGGCAACGAAGGGCTGGTCGGCATATCGCTGTTCATGGGCGGTGAATCCACGCCCAGCCGCGCGGTGGTGCAAAGCGCCGGCACGGGCTGGCGGCTGCGCGCCGCCGCTGTCAAGGACGAGTTTGAACGCCCGGGCCCGGTGATGCACCTGCTGTTGCGCTACACGCAGGCGCTGCTGACACAGATGGCGCAGACCGCCGTGTGCAACCGCCACCACTCGCTGGACCAGCAGCTCTGCCGCTGGCTGCTGCTCAGCCTGGACCGGCTGCAGAGCAACGAGCTGGTGATGACGCAGGAACTGATTGCCAACATGCTGGGTGTGCGCCGCGAAGGCGTCACCGAAGCCGCGCTGCGGCTGCAAAGGCTGGGCCTTATCAGCTACGCCCGCGGCCACATCACCGTGCTCGACCGCCCAGCGCTGGAAGCCCGCACCTGCGAGTGTTATGCCGTGGTGAAGAAGGAATACGACCGGCTCTTGCCAACGCGCCTGGCGCATTGAAATGGGGGCCTGTTTCGGTGTGCTGGCGCACCGAAAAAAAGGCGTGTCGGTCCCATGCTGCGCCATTGCCGCTCTGCCTTCATGAGCGCAGGAGATTGTGATGAGCGTGGCCACCATCTTGTTGATCGTCCTGGTGCTGCTGTTGGTCGGCGTGGTGCCGGCCTGGCCACACAGCCGTTCCTGGGGTTACGGCCCCAGCGGTGGCTTGGGCCTGGTGGTGATCGTGCTGGTGGTGCTGCTGCTGATGGGCCGTCTGTAAGCGGGTCGCCCTAGGCGACCAGAACCAGGGCTGGTTGCTGCACCGGCGTCGGTGCGCAAGCGCACAGACGCCACTGCATGCACCGGCCACCCTGCTGCGGGGTTCGGCTGGACCGCTGCACCGCGGCGGCGCCTTGCACCCCGGCCCGGTCGAGTGGGCGTCAAAGCGAAAGATTGCATGCGCAGAACCGCCAACGGCGTCGCCCCCGCCGCAACGACAGTCACCCCTGTGGTGGCCCGCGCTATCAGCGAAGATCAGCGCCAGCAAACATTGCTGAAGACCGGCGCGCTGCAAACGGCGATCCTGAACAGCGCCAACTTTTCCAGCATCGCCACCGACGAACGCGGGGTCATACAGATTTTCAACGTCGGCGCCGAACGCATGCTGGGTTATGCCGCTGCCGAAGTGTTGAACCTCATCACGCCGGCCGACATTTCAGACCCGCAGGAACTGGTGGCCCGCGCCGCCAGCCTGAGTGCCGAGCTGGCGACACCGATTGCCCCCGGCTTTGACGCGCTGGTCTTCAAAGCCCGGCGTGGCATCGAAGATGTCTATGAGTTGACCTACATCCGCAAAGACGGCAGCCGCCTGCCTGCGGTGGTGTCCGTCACGGCGCTGCAGGACGCCACCACCGCCATCATTGGCTATCTGCTGATTGGCACTGACAACACGGCGCGCCAGCATGTCGAAGCCGACCGCCGCCACCTCGACGCGGTGCTGCAAGAAAAGCACCTTGAATTGAAGAAGGCCAAGGTGGCGGCCGAAGAGGCCAACCAGGCGAAGTCTGACTTTTTGTCGTCGATGAGCCACGAATTGCGTTCGCCCTTGAACGCCATCCTGGGCTTTGCGCAGCTGATGGAAACCGGCGTGCCACCGCCCACGCCGGCGCAGAAAGACAGCGTCGAGCAGATCTTGCAGGCCGGCTGGTATTTGCTCGCCTTGATCAATGAAATCCTGGACCTGGCGCTGATCGAGTCGGGCAAGCTGTCGCTGTCTATCGAGCCGATGTCGCTGGCCGAGGTGCTGGCCGACTGCCAGGCCATGATCGAACCGCAGGCCCGCAAGAGCGGCATCGTCGTGCACTTTCCGACGCTTGAAGGCCCCTGGCAGGTGCGCGCCGATCGCACCCGCGTCAAGCAGGTGCTGGTCAACCTGCTGTCCAACGCCATCAAGTACAACCGGGTTGGCGGGCGTGTCGACGTGCACTGCAGCCTGGGCGCCGCCGGCTACACACGCATCAGCGTGCAAGACACCGGCGACGGGCTGAGCGCCGAAAAGCTGGCGCAGTTGTTCCAGTCCTTCAACCGGCTGGGGCAGGAAACCGGCGCGCAGGAAGGCACGGGGATTGGCCTGGTGATGAGCAAGCGCCTGGTCGAACTGATGGGCGGGTGCATTGGCGTGGACAGCAGCGTGGGTGTGGGCAGCGTGTTCTGGTTCGAGCTGGATTCAACCATCGCGCCCCGTGTGGCGCACGAACTGACAGACACATCGCCCGCACCGCTGGCCGACAGCACAGCGGGCGTGGTGCCGCGCACGCTGCTCTGCGTGGAAGACAACCCGGCCAACCTGCTGCTGGTGGAAAAGCTGCTCGCGCGCCGGCCCGACATCCGCTTGCTGAGCGCCCGCGATGGTCGTCATGGCGTGGAAATGGCGCGCAGCTACAAGCCCGACCTGGTGCTGATGGACATCAACCTGCCCGGCATCAGCGGCCTGACGGCGTTGCGGATATTGCGCGATGACCCGACCACGGCGCACATCCCGGTGATTGCACTGAGTGCCAATGCGATGCCGCGCGACATTGAAAAAGGCATGCAGGCGGGCTTCTTCCGCTACCTGACCAAACCCATCAAGGTCGACCAGTTCATGAACACCCTGGACCTGGCGCTGGCCCATGTTTCGGTGAATGTGGCGACCGGCCCCGAAAGCCACGGCGCATGAGCCTGCCAGAGAAAGAAATCCTGGCCGCGCGGATTCTGATTGCCGACGACCAGGAGGCCAATGTGCGCCTGCTGGAGCGCCTGTTGAGCGAAGCCGGCTACATCCAGGTGACCAGCACCATGAACCCGCAGCAGGTCTGCGCGCTGCACCGCCAACACGATTACGACCTGATCCTGCTTGACCTGCAAATGCCGCTGATGGACGGCTTTGAAGTCATGGCCGCGTTGCAGGCCGACCAGGCTGAAGGCCAGGCTGCTGGCGACAGCTACCTGCCCGTCATCGTGCTGACGGCGCAGCCCGCCCACAAGCTGCGCGCGCTGCAGGCCGGCGCCAAAGACTTCATCAGCAAGCCCTTCGATTTGCTGGAGGTCAAGACGCGCATCCACAACATGCTTGAAGTGCGGCTGCTGTACCGCCGGCTGGCGGCCCACAACCAGCTGCTGGAACGCACGGTGCAAGAGCGCACGGCCGAATTGCGGGCCAGCGAGGCGCGCTTTCGCAGCCTGACGGAGCTGGCGTCTGACTGGTACTGGGAGCAGGACGAATACGGCGTTTTCACCTGCGTGTCGGGGGCCGTGAAAGACATGCTGGGCTTGCAGGCCGCCACGCTGCCGGCCGCGGCCGATGGGCACGCCGTGCAGCACGATGACGGCTGGAACGAAAGCGAACGCACGGCTTTGCGTGCGGCCATCACGGCGCGCCAGCCCTTCATTGATTTTGGTTTCAGCCGTGTCAACGCCGACGGTTCGCAGCAGCAGTTCCGGGTCAGCGGTGAACCGATGTTCACACCGGCCTGCCGCTTCATCGGCTACCGCGGCATTGGCGTTGAAACCACGCCCGGCCGCGCGGCCTGGCGCTAGCCCATGCAGCCTGGCCAAGCCCCGCAAGAACGTTCTCAAGATCGCCCGCACCACAACCGCTTGCTGGCCGCCTTGCCGGCGGCCGAACTGGCCGCGCTGTGGCCGCATCTGGAGCCGGTTTCGCTGGCGCTGGGCCAGATGCTGTACGAACCCGGCCAGCAATTGCAGCACGCCTACTTTCCCACCGGCGCGGTGGTTTCGCTGTACTACGTCACCGACAGCGGCGCAGCCGCCGAAGCCGCTGGCGTGGGCAATGAAGGGGTGGTGGGCATGGCGCTGTTCATGGGCGGCCAGACGACGTCCAGTTCGGCCGTGGTGCAGACCGCCGGCCCAGCCTGGCGCCTGCACCGTCACCACCTGATGCTGGCCTTTGCCGGTGCAGGCCGGCTGCGCGGCCTGCTGCTGCGCTACACCCAGGCGCTGGTGGCGCAGGTCTCGCAAACCGCGGCCTGCAACCGCCACCATTCGGTGGAACAGCAGCTGTGCCGCTGGCTGCTGCTGACGCAGGACCGCGGCCCCGTGCAAGAGCTGGTCATGACACAGGAACTGGTGGCCAACATGTTGGGCGTTAGGCGCGAAAGCGTCACCGAAGCCGCTGGCAAGCTGCAACAGGTGGGCTACATCCGCTACCGGCGCGGCCACATCACGCTGATGGACAGGCAAGGCTTGCAGACCCGGGCCTGCGAGTGCTACGGCGTGGTGAAAAAAGAACTGGGCCGGCTGCTGGGCGACGCCCCGTTGCGCGGGCCCGCAGGAGTCGCCCCCGCACTGGTCGCACGCTGAGTGTCAGACCGACCGGGGGCGCGGCTCAAGCGCCTTGTGCGGCCGCCGCTACCGAACCGCTGCGCCGTTGTGGGCGCTGAAAGACCGGCCAGGCTGCCTAAACTCACGATGATTCGCGCTCATTCGCGCAGTGGTTTGCCTGGAGCCGAGATGAAGACACCGTGGTTCGCTGCCCTTGCGTTGGCGGCCCTGCTGGCCGCGCCGCCGGCGCCCGCCCAGACCTTGCGCTGGGCCGGCCAGGGCGACAGCCTGACGATGGACCCGCATGCCCAGAACGAGGGTGTGACGAACAACCTGAACGGCATGGTCTACGAACGCCTGGTCAAGCGCGACAGGCAGCTGGCCATCGTGCCCGCGCTGGCCGCCGGCTGGCAGCAGACCAGCCCGCTGGTCTGGCGCTTGCCGCTGCGCGCGGGTGTGAAATTCCACGACGGTAGCCCGCTGACGGTGGAAGACGTGGTGTTTTCGGTGCAACGCGCGCAACTGCCGACGTCCAACTTCAACGTCTACGCGCTGGCGCTGGGCACGCCGGTGGCGGTCGACGCCAGCACGGTGGAATTTCGCCTGGCGAGTGTCAACCCGGTGTTCTTGCAGCACCTGGATACCATCTTCATCATGAACAAGGCCTGGTGCGAACAGCACAAGGTGCAGCGCCCGATCGATCTGAAGAAGAACGAGGAGAGTTACGCGTCCTTCAACGCCAACGGCACGGGCCCGTTTGTGCTGACGGGCCGCCAGCCCAATGCGCGCACCAGCTTCAAACGCCATGCCGCGTGGTGGGGTGAAGCCGCGGGCCAGCGCAGCGGCAATGTGCAGGCCATCGTCTTCAGCCCGATTGCCAACGACGCCACGCGCCTGGCCGCGCTGGTGTCGGGCGAGATCGACTTCGTGCTCGACCCCGCGCCGCGCGACGTGCCACGGCTGCGCAACACCGCCGGCGTGAAGGTCGTTGAAGGGCCTGAGAACCGCATCATCTTCATCGGCATGGACCAGCAACGCGACGAGCTGCTCTACGGCAGCGTGAAGACCAAAAACCCGTTCAAGGACCTGCGCGTGCGCCAGGCGCTGTACCAGGCCATCGACATCCAGACCATCAAGACCAAGCTGATGAACGGCCTGAGCCTGCCCACCGGCAGCGTCATGCCCAGCCTGCTGGCGCAGTTCAGCGACATGCAGTACGAAACCCGGCTGCCCTATGACATGGCCAGGGCGCGCGCGCTGATGGCCGAAGCTGGCTACGCGGATGGTTTTGAGGTCACGCTGGACTGCCCCAACAACCGCTACATCAACGACGAAGCCATCTGCACCGCGCTGGCCGCGATGTGGTCGCAGCTAAAGGTCAAGATCAAGGTCAACGCGCAGCCGCGCGCGCTGTGGTTTCCGAAGATGGAAAAGTTCGACACCAGCATGTATTTGCTGGGCTGGGGCGGCGCCGTGACTGACGCTGAAACGACCTTCACGCCGGTGCTGCGCACGCTGGGCGAGCGCGGCGTGGGCCTGTACAACTGGGGCCGTGTGCGCAACGACAAGTTCGACGCCTTGGCCGCCGCTTCATCGGTGGAGCCCGACGCCAAAAAGCGCGAACAGCTGATACGCGCCGCGCTGGCCGAATACCTGGCGCAAAGCCATCTGCTGCCGCTGCACCGCCAGGTCATCCCCTGGGCCATGCGCAGCAATGTCGAAGTGGTACACCGCGCCGACAACTGGCTGGAAGTCACCTGGGTGACGCTGCGCTGAAAGGCTGAAAGGCTGAAACGCGAATGCAGTGCCCTATCGCGTGGCCCGCCGGCGCACCGCATCGATGTAGGCCGGCCCATCGGGCGGCAAGCCGCTGCGCTGGCTCGTCCAAACCATCTCACCCAGGCATTCCATGACCTCGTGGTGGGCGCTGTGCAAAGCGTTGCGGCGCGCCGCCAGCAACTGCACCGCCTGGCGGATGCCGGTGGGCTGGTCTATCGATGTTTGTTCGTGGATGGTAAGGTGCATGGACAGGTGCAGGAAGGGGTTGGTGCGCCCTTCTTCGACGGTGTAGACGGCTTGCAGCGCTGCCGCTTCATCGGCCAGGTCGGCGTGGTATTCGGGGTGCTCGGCAATCCAGCGCGCGGCGATGTTTTCCATCGCGTCCATGGGCACGCCGTCGCGCTGCTTGGCATAGGCGGCGCAGAAGAATCGCCGCACGTCGGCTTGTGAGGGCTGGAACATCAGAGAATTGTCGCCTGCTGTGCTTCAGGCGTGACTTTGCCCGCCTCTGTTCGTCCACGTTCGCGCCCACACTCCCGCCCGATGCGACCGATGCCCCCCGCAGCGACCACCACCCGCACGCCCTTGGCCACCCGCGCTGCTTTCTTGCGCTACGCCGCCGTGGGCTTGGCGGCCACAGCGGCGCACTGGGCCTTGCTGGCACTGCTGGTGGAAGGCGCGGCCACGCCGGCCTGGGCCGCGTCAGGCGCCGGTGCGGTGCTGGGCGCACAGGTGGCGTTCTGGGGCAACCGCTGCTTCACCTTCGCCCACCGCGGCGCCATGGTCCCGGCCTGGCTGCGCTTCATGGGCACGGCCTTGCTGGGCGCCGGTGTGGGCATGGCGCTGGTCGCCGCGGGCGTGGCGCTGGGCGTGCATTACCTGGCGGCGCAGGCGCTGGCCACGGGCGTGGTGCTGGTGCTGACGTTTGCCGTCAATCGGCGCTGGACGTTTGTGCCCTAACCTTCAAACAGCGTGGCCCAATTGCACGCCAGCGGCGCGCAGGTCTTGCGCGAAGTCTTCGCTGCCCAGGTAGGCCAGTTCGCGTGCGCGCGCGCAGGCGATGGCATCGGTGGTGTTGATCGCTTCGGCTTCACCCGGGTGGCAGAACAGCAGGCCACCGCGTGCCGGCGCCGCGGCCAGCCAGGCTTGCATCAAGGCGCGGTAGTCGGTGGTCTTGAAGTCATACACGCCCAGCAACTGTGTGTTGGCCTGCGCGGCCCGGGCCTGCAGTGCGCGCCGCAACACCCTGGCCCCGGTGCCGGCAATGACCCGGCGCTTGAAGCTGTAGCCCGGCCCCAACACCACCGCGGTGTCGCGCACGCGCAGCCCCGGTTGCGCGGCCAGGCATTCCAGCACCAGTTCGCGCAGGCCCGGCAGATGGTGTACGTGCTGGTGGCCGTCGAGGGTGGCTGGCACACGCCCGGTGGCCTGCGTGAAGGCCTGCCACTGGGCGGCCAGCTCGTCGCGCAAGGCCTGCAGCGGCAACTGCCGCAGGTGCGCCGCGACCAGCAAGCGCGGCAGCGCGGGCAGCCGCGGCCACAGCTGCGCCAGCGCGCGCGACAAGGGCCGGCCTTCGGTCAAATTGAAGTGCAGGCCCAGCCGCAGCGTGCCCAGCGCCACGCCCGGCAATGCGGCCAGTGCCGGGGCGCCGGCGGCCCAGGCCGGGCCGTTGCTCAGGCAGGACACATCGGTGAGCCGGCCGCGGCTGGCCAACTGCTGGATGCCACGGTTGACGGCCGCTGACAGGCCGTGGTCGTCGGCGCACAGCGCCAGCGTCTTGGCCGCGGGCATGGTGGTCTTCAAGCGGCGTCGATGCGGCCCACGCCCGCGGTTTCGCGCAGCAGGTAAACCGGGCGCCGTTTCACTTCGTCAAAGATGCGGCCGATGTATTCGCCCAGGATGCCGATGGACAGCAGTTGCACGCCGCTGAAAAACATCAACCCCACCACCACCGTGGGCCAGCCGGGCACCGGGTTGCCGTAGAGCAGGTGTTCGATGGCGATCCACGCGCCATAGCCCATGGCTGTCAACGCCACCAGCGCGCCGACGCCGCCCCAGATGCGCAGCGGCAGGGTCGAAAACGCCGTCAGGCCGGTGATCGCCAGGCCGAGCAGCCGGGTCATTGAAAAGCTGCTCTTGCCTTGCGCACGCGCCGCCGGCGTGTAGGGCACAAACTGCGTGCGAAACCCGACCCAGGCGTACAAGCCCTTCAGAAAACGGTTGCGTTCTGGCAGCGCCAGCAGCGCGTCGACAACGCGGCGGTCAAGCAAACGGAAATCGCCCGCGTCGGCCGGTATGGGCACCGGCGAGCCGGCGTTGACGATGCGGTAGAACAACCGCGTGCCCAGCCGCTTGGTCCAGCTTTCGTCGGCGCGGGTTTCGCGCAGCGCGCACACCGCGTCGGCGCCGTCTTTCCAGCCTTGCAGCAGTGTCGGCAGCAGCGACAGCGGATGTTGGCCGTCGGCGTCCATCATCAGCACCACCTGGCCGCGCGCGTGTTCGAGCCCGGCCGTCAGCGCGGCTTCTTTGCCGAAGTTGCGTGACAGCGCCAGGTAGCGCAGCCCGGGCTCTTGCAACCAGGGGCGCAGCGCAGCGGCGGTGTTGTCGCGGCTGCCGTCGTCGACCACGATGATTTCCCAGCGCGGTGTCAGCGCCGCCAAAGCCGGCACCAGGGCCGCCAGCAGCGGCGGCAGGTTCTGGGCCTCGTTGTAGGCCGGCACGATGCAGCTCAGCGTGGGGCAGTCTGGCCGGCCGGCGGGGGGGTCCGCGGCGGCCAGTTGACCGGGCTGGGCGCGAACGTTCACAACACGTTGGGCGTGGCCAGTGGCGCCAGCCAGTAGACGATGTACTTGCGCGGCAGGAAGTTAAAGCCGCGCGCCGATTTGGCCACCTGCAGCACCTGGCGGTCGGCCGACCAGGTCTCGGCCCGCTGCTGGCATTCTTCGTCGGTGGTTTCGCAAACGATGGCCGCGCCCTCGCTGACGACTGTGCCGCTGTCGGTCCACGGCGTTTCCACGCTCTGGTTCCACAGGCTCCAGTAACTGGGGTGGTCGGGCGCGTAAAAGGCCACCGAAGCGGCCAGCGCGCGCGTGCCCGAGACCCAGGGCAGCGGCGTGCCGTACTCTGCCATCCAGGCTTCGTTCAAGGCCTGGGCCAGCTCTTCACGCGGTTCCGCGACCGCCGGGGTGCTGAGCGATGCGCGCGCCAGCCACCACAGCGGCGACAGCACCGCCACGCACAGCCAGACCACGGCCAGCGTGCGCCACAGGCGCGGCAGACTGATGGTGGCGCCGGCATCGCGCGCGCGGCTGGCGGCCAGCAGCGAAAGCCCGGCGGCAATGGCCAGGCCCCACACCGTGGCGGTGCGTGCACCCGTGAGTACGGTGGCGATCATGGTCGCCAGTATGGGCCCCATGGCCAGCAGCCACAGGGGGTCGGCCCGTGGCCGCAGTGGCGCTGTCACCGCTTGCCAGAAGCCGCGGTGGCGCGCCGGCCCTTGCAAAGCCAGCCTGAAGGCCAGATAGGCCAGCAGCGGGAACACGCACTGCGCCAGGCCGAAGGTCAAGGCGCGCATCAGCGCCGCGCCATGGCCTTCCTGCCCGGTAGCGGCCTGCGCGTATTGCAGCGGGCCATGGGTCTGGGCCAGCAGCCAGTTGGCATGCGGCGCCAGGCACAGCGCGCCCGTGGCCACGGCCAGCGCCATCGGCACGGACAGCAGCCGCGCGCGCCAGGCCGGCAGCCACAGCGCCGCGGCCAGCAGCGACAGCACCAGCACGCCAGAGTAGTACTTGCCCAGCATGGCCAGCGCACAGGCCACGCCGCAGCCGACAGCGTCGCGCGCACGGCCACGCTGCATCAGCCGTACGAACATCAGCATCGCCCAAGGCCAGGTGGAAATGAGGATGGCATTGGCGTTGAAGCGCATCGCCAGCGTCGTCACGCCCGGCGCCAGCGAGGCCACGGCGACCACCAGCAGTACCCACGGTCGGGGCAGGAATTCACGCGCCAGCAGCGCCAGCCCGGCCAGGCCGAGGGCGCTGTTGAACGCCGCCAGCAGCGAGTACCCCAGGTGCGATTCGGGCACCACCGAAAACCACAAACCTGCGACCCAGGCCGACAGCGGCGGGTGTTTGTAGTAGCCCCACTGCCAGCCCTGGGCCCAGGCATAGGCTTCGACCATGTCGCCGGGCGCATCGAAGTTCGAGCGCGAAGACCAGCCCACCCAGGTCCACAGCAGCAGGTGGCAGCCCAGCATCAGCAGGCCTTGCGCGCGCAGCGACAGCACGGGCGCGCGCAGCGCTGACGGGAACGCAAGAGTTCGAGTTTGTGTCACGGGCCGGCCCACTCCGGCCCTGCGTTACACGCCAGCCCGCAGTTTCAATTGATGAAGTCCACAATGTAAATGAAGGTAAAGCGATGCAACTGTGGGTTTCCACAATGGCGGGCCCCGCAAGCCGGGGGGCCGGGCGTGGTTGGGCTTGATTGGGTCTGGTCTGGCGCCCGCTGACGCCGCAAGAACGCCATGCCACCGCAGCCGCGGCCGGGCCGAAGCCTCAATCGGCTTCGTCGGGCTCGGGCGTATCGGGTGCGTTCCAGCCGCCCCGGGCGATGCTGGCGCGGCGCTCTTCGCGTTCACGCGACCACATCTCTTCCAGCTGCTGTCGGCCCAGTTTGGCCATCGAGATGAGTTTTTTCTCGTCGCCGCGGTGCGGCGCCATTTCAGTCATCAGCTTGATGGTGTGGCGGCGAAAGCGCAGCGCCTGGTTGCGAGCGGTGTGCGGCTGCCAGCCCATCAGTTCCAGCACGGTGCGGCCACTCATCAGCGATGCATCGAGCGTCTCGCGTTCGATGTGCAGCACGCCGCGTTCGCGCAGCCCGTACCAGTGCGTGGCGTTGCGCGCGCGGGCCACGATGGTGGCTTGCTTGAAGTGTTCGCGCACGATGTCCACCGTCTTCAGGCTTTGTTCGACATCGTCGATGGCGACCACGATGACGCGCGCCGCATCCGCGCCCGCGGTGCGCAGCAGGTCCAGCCGCGTGGTGTCGCCGTAAAACGCCGGCCAGCCAAAGCGGCGCACGGTTTCCACGCTGTCAGCGTCATGGTCCAGCACGGTGGCGCTCAGGCCGTTGGCGTTGATGAGCCGGCCCACGATCTGGCCGTAGCGGCCGAAGCCGCAGATGATGATGGGCGCCTGCTGCGCTTCGTTGATCTCGGCCAGCCGCGGCGCGCCGGCGTG
Organism: Betaproteobacteria bacterium; assembly: GCA_031371275.1. GTDB lineage: Bacteria > Pseudomonadota > Gammaproteobacteria > Burkholderiales > Burkholderiaceae_C > Rubrivivax. The sequence goes on along the minus strand of JANMJI010000219.1, from coordinate 24,315 downwards.
GCGTTCCAGGTGGGCCGCCCACCAGCGGTCGGCGGCCACCAGCAACAGCGGTGTCAGCAGCATGCTCAAGGCCACGGCAGCCACCAGCAGCGACGAGGTCTCTGCGCTGATGACCTGCGCGCCGAGCGCCGTCTGGAAGACCACAAAACCGAACTCGCCGCCTTGTGCCAGCAGGATCACAAACACCGCGCGTTCTTTCAGTGGCACCGGCATCCAGCGCGCCATCGCCCACAGCACGCCGATCTTCAGCAGCAGGAACGCCGCCAACACAGCGGCCACCACGGCCGGGTGGGCCAGCACCGCGGCAAAGTCGATGCTCATGCCGACGGCGATGAAAAACAGCCCCAGCAGCAAGCCCTTGAAGGGTTCGAGGTCGGTCTCCAACTCCTTGCGGTATTCACTTTCAGCGAGCAGCACGCCGGCCAGAAAGGCCCCCAGCGCCATGCTCAAGCCCACGCTTTGCATCAGCGCCGCGGTGGCCACCACCAGCAGCAGCGCGGCGGCGGTGAAGATTTCGGGCGTGTCGCTGCGTGCTATCCAGCGAAACGCCGGGCGCAGCAGCAAACGGCCGCCGAAGATGATGGCCGCGATGACGCAGAAGGCCTTGGCCGCGCCCAGCCAGCCGCCGCCGGCTGCGGCTGCGCCCGACGTGGCCAAGAGCGGCACGATGGCCAGAATCGGAATCGCGGCGATGTCTTGCAGCAAGGCCACGCTCAGCACACTTTGGCCGGCCGTGGTGGCCATCAGGTTGCGTTCGTTCAACACGCTCAAGCCAATCGCCGTGCTGCTCATGCCCAGGCCGAGGCCGGCCACCAGCGCCAGCCGCCAGTCCACGCCCAGCGCCACGCCGGCGGCCATGACCAGCGCGGCCGAACCAAAGAGCTGTACGCTGCCCCAGCCAAAGATGGGCCGGCGCAAAGCCCACAGGCGGCGCGGTTCAAGCTCAAGCCCGACCAGGAACAGCATCAGCACGACGCCGAATTCCGAGAATTCCAGCATCGCCGCCGGGTCGGTCACCAGCTTCAGGCCGAAGGGCCCGATGGCGATGCCGGCGGCCAGGTAGCCGATGATCGAACCCAGGCCCAACAGCCGGGCCAGCGGCACGGCCAGCACCGCAGCACCCAGGTAGATGAGGCTGGCTTGCAGCCAGGGTGCGCCGTGTTCCATCTCGAATTCAGCTTTTTTCCGCAGGCCGCGCGTCGGCCGGCACCGCGCATTCGGGCGCTGCCTCCATCGCTTCAATCTCAGGCCAGGCCGGGTATTGCAGCAACCTGTCGACGAACAACTGCGCATGCGCCGCCAGCACCGCTTCGCTGCTGCGGTGGGCGCCGTGCAGCACCAGCGGTGGCAACCAGCGCATGCCCACCAGCGCGGCGGTCTGCTCGTAAGGGTGCAGGAAGGCGTCAAAGAAGTAACGGTTGTAGCCGTCAGGGCGGTAGGAATCGGTGGGCCCGCCGGTGGAAGCGGCCAGCCACAGGTCTTTGCCGCGCAGTGCTTGCCCGCCAGGCCCGTAGGCCCAGTCGAAAGCCAGTACTTCATCCAGCCACAGCTTCATCAGCGGCGGCATCGAATACCAGTGCACCGGGTGCAGCCACACCACCAGCCGGGCCGCCAGCAGCGCGGCCTGTTCGGCGGCGGTGTCCATGAAGTAGTCGGGATACAGCGCGTACAGATCGCGCACTTCGATATCTCCGCCGCTGCGCTCCGCCGTGGCCTGCAGCGCTTGCACAAGGCGGCGTGTGACGCGCGAATGTTCGAGCTGCGGATGCGCGGCAATGATCAGAATCTGTGCCATCGTGGGCCGGGCCGTGTCGGGTTCGCCCGCGCAGATGGACGCCGGCTCGCCGCTACCATACCCGACAAATTCAGCCCAAAGATGCGGCGCCACGCCGCGCTGCGCAAAGGAGGAAACCATGCCCGTCATCGTGGTCGCCAACCCCAAAGGTGGCGTTGGCAAGAGCACGCTGGCCACCAACCTGGCCGGCTGCCTGGCAGCAGCCGGCCACGCGGTGATGCTGGGCGATGTCGACCGCCAGCAGTCCAGCCGCCAATGGCTGAACGCCCGCCCGCCGCACCTGCCCACCATACGCGGCTGGGACCTCGCCAGCGACCACATCGTGCGCCCGCCCAAGGGCGTGACCCATGTGGTGCTGGACACCCCCGCCGGCCTGCACGGCAAGCGCCTGGACGCGGTGATGAAAATCGCCGACCGGCTGCTGATACCGCTGCAGCCCAGCCTGTTCGACATTCGCGCCACGCATGCCTTTGTGCAGGAACTGCGCGCCCACAAGCGCAGCCCCGAGGTCAAGCTGGGCCTGGTGGGCATGCGCGTGCGCGAACACACGCTGGCCAATGAACAACTGCACCAGTACCTGAGCACCCTGCCGGTGCCCGTGGTGGCCTGGCTGCGCGACACCCAGAACTACGTGCAACTGGCGGCGCGCGGCCTGACGCTGTGGGACGTGGCCCCAAGCCGCGTGGAACGCGACCTTGCGCAATGGGCGCCGTTGGCCGCATGGATGGCTTGACGGCATTGCTCAAGCAGACTGCTCGACAAGATTACTCGACGAGAAAATACCGCTCATATGAAACGTTATCTCACATTGGCCGGCCTGCAATCCTTGGTCGGCGAAGCTCTGGGCAGCAGCGACTGGGTGACCGTCGACCAGGCCCGTATCGACGGCTTCGCACAGGCCACTGGCGACCACCAGTGGATACACACCGACCCGGTGCGCGCGGCGGCCGGCCCTTTCGGCACCACCGTGGCCCATGGCTTTCTCACGCTGAGCCTGGTGCCGTTGCTGTTCGAGAGCGGCTTTGCCATTGACGACGTGAAGATGGGCGTCAACTACGGCCTGAACCGCGTGCGCTTCACCAACCCGGTGCCAGTGAATGGGCGCGTGCGCGGCCACTTCAAGCTGCTGGCCTTTGAGCCGCTGGAAGGCGGCGCGCAGATGACGGTGCAGGTGAGCATCGAACTGGAAGGCGCGGCCAAGCCGGCCTGCGTCGCCGAGACCATCTCGCGGCGCTTCGTTTAGCCGGCCTGAACCCCCCAAACACCCCCAAATTGGGGACGTTGTGGCGGGCTGGTGTGGGCCCACAATGCCCCGACACTGGGGCGTGGAGACGACATGAAAGTGCTGCTGGTCGACGATCACCCGCTGGTGCTTTCGGCGCTGCAACAGGTCATACAACGGGTCGGCAACGACACCACCGTGGTCGGCGTGGACAGCGCCGCCGCCGCCCGCGCCACGCTGCGTGAAGACAGCGATTTCGACCTCGTGCTGCTTGACCTGGCGCTGGGTGACGCCGACGGTTTTGATGTACTGGTCGAATTCCGCGCCACCTACCCGGCGGTGCCGGTGGTGGTGGTGTCGGCTTCAGACCGCGCCAGCGACGTCATTCGCGCCATCGACAGCGGCGCCATGGGTTTCGTTCCCAAGCGCAGTTCGCACGGCGAATTGCACGAGGCGCTGCGCATGGTGATGACGGGTTCGATGTACGTGCCGCCTTCGATGCTGGGCCTGGATTTCGGCCGCAACCTGCATCTGGGCGACACCGTGCCTGGCGTGATGCGGCCGCTGGGCGAGCCCAGCTACAGCAGCACGCCAGGTGACGCACCGCTGGGTGCCGCAGCGCGGCCCGAGCCGCACCAGAAGGTGCCCACGCTGGCCGATGTGGGCCTGACACCGCGCCAGGGCGAGGTCTTGCAGTTGCTGCTGCAAGGCCTGCCCAACAAACTGATTGCACGCCAGCTGAACCTGTCGGTGGAAACCGTGAAGGACCATGTGGCCGCGGTGCTGCGCGGTCTGGGCGTCAGTTCACGCACCCAGGCCGTGCTGGCGGTGAGTCAGATGACGCAGGGGCAGGGCGGTTCTTTCGCCTGGCGCCTGCCGCCGCGTTGAGCCGGCGGCCACCCATGGCAAACCCATGACAAGCGGCACGGCCAGCCCGCTGACCCCGGTGGACGCCTTCGTGGCGCAAGCCGCGCCCGAGCCTGCCATGGCCCCGGCTGTGGCTGCCCCCCACTACCCGCCGCGCACGCCGCGCATGCGCAGCGATATCGACCACATCCGCGCGCTGTACGTGCAGACGCCGGCCACGCTGACCGGCAACTTCATCGGCATGGGTTTGATGGCGGCCATCTTCTGGTCGCTGGCCGACCCGTGGCGGCTGGGCGGCTGGCTGGCCGTGGGCGCCACGCTGTGGCTGCTGCGGCTGGCCCACTACATGCGCTTTCGCAGGCAGCGCGAGGCCAACGCCGATACGCTGCGCCAGTGGCGCCGCAGCTGGATGGCGTTGGTGCTGTGCCAGGGCACGCTGTGGGGCGTGGCGGTGTGGCTGTTCTGGGGCCTGGGCACGGCCTACCATGTGGTCTCGCTGATCCTCATCGTCTACTCTTACTGCCTGGGTTCGGTGCAGTTGCTGGCCACCCAGTCGCGCGTGTTCCTGGTCTTCATCAGCCTGGTGCTGACGCCGACCATCGTGCGCATCGCCAGCGATGCTTCGCAGCCTTGGCATTTGCAGTTGGCCGTCATCCTGACGCTGCTGTTTTGCATCACCGTGTTGATGGCCCGCACCTATGGCAGCGCGCTGGGCCAGGCGATCACGCTGAAATCGCGCACCGACGAGCTGGCCGGCCGCCTGCGCACCGAAATGATGGTCACCGAAGAAGCCCGCCGCGTCGCCGATGAAGCGCGCCGCACGGCCGAGGCCGCGAACCGCGCCAAGACCCAGTTCTTTGCCGCTGCCAGCCATGATTTGCGCCAGCCGCTGCACGCCATGGGCCTGTTCGCTGAAGCCTTGCGCCAGCGCAGCCACGACCCCGAAGTGGCCAGCCTGGTGAACAGCATCAACGAAAGCGTTGACGCGCTGGAAGGCCTGTTTGGCGAGTTGCTGGACATCACCCGCATCGACACCGGCGGCGTCGATGTCAACCCCGCGCCGGTGCGCATGCGCGAGATGTTCCAGCGCCTGCGCCTGCACTTCGAGCCGGTGGCTTTCGAGAAGGGCTTGATGCTCAGCTTCCATGGTGAACAGCAGGTGGCCCAGGCCGACCCGGTGCTGCTGGAACGCGTGCTGCGCAACCTGGTCAGCAACGCCATCCGCTACACCGACGACGGTGGCGTGTTGGTGAGTTGCCGCCACCGCAAGGGCCAGGAAGGCGGCCGGCTGCTGTTGCAGGTGTGGGACAGCGGCATCGGCATCAGTGAAGCCAGCCTGCCGCGCATCTGGGAAGAGTTTTTCCAGGCCCAGAGCAACCGGCCTCTGGAAGCCCATCAGCGCAAGGGTTTGGGCCTGGGCCTGGCCATCGTCAAGCGCCTGGCCGGCTTGTTGCAGGCGCCGATCTCGGTGCGTTCGCGGCCAGGCCATGGCACGGTGTTTTCCATCGAAGTGCCGGTCGGCAAATCACCCCGCACCAGCATCGAAGCCGTGCCCGCGGGCGTCAAGCTGCCGCTGGGTTTGACACTGGAAGGCCGCTTCATCGCCGTGGTCGAAGACGAAACCGCGGTGCGTGAAGGTCTGGTGGTACTGCTGCAGGCCTGGGGCGCGCGGGTGGTGGCTTTTGATACCGTTGAAGCCGTGGAAACCTGGCTGGCCGGCCCCGGCGCCGAAGCGCCCGACCTGCAACTGGTGGACTACCGCTTGCCGCAAGGCCGCACCGGCATTGAAGCGCTGGTGGCGCTGCGCGCGCGCTGGCCGGCGCGCAAGCTGCCGGCCATTCTCATCACCGGCAGCAGCCTGGGCGGCCACGAAGACGAAGCCGTGACGCACGACTACCACCTGCTCATCAAGCCCGTGCTGCCAAACAAGCTGCGGGCGATGATCGCTTTCAAACTTGGGGTGAGGTAGCGCGCTTCAGGTCGGGAAAGTGCCCGGCAGCAGGATGCTGCGGTCTACATTCTGGATCTGGGTGTGGCCACAAAAGGCCATCGTCACGTCAAGTTCCTTGTGGATGATTTGCAGTGCCTTGGCGACGCCGGCTTGGCCCATGGCACCCAGGCCATAGACCATCGCGCGGCCTATCAGCGTGCCACGGGCGCCCAAAGCCCAGGCCTTGAGCACGTCTTGGCCGCTGCGTATGCCGCCGTCCATCCAGACCTCGGTCTGGTCGCCCACCGCGGCCACGATGGCCGGCAGCGCTTCAATGCTGCTGGGTGCGCCGTCCAGCTGGCGCCCGCCGTGGTTGCTGACGACGAGCGCATCCGCCCCCGCGGCCACCGCCAGCCGCGCGTCTTCCACGTCCATGATGCCCTTCAGGATGAGCTTGCCGCCCCATTGCTGTTTCACCCACTCGACATCGGTCCAACTCAGCCGCGGGTCGAACTGCTCATTCGTCCAGGCCGCCAGGCTGCTCATGTCGCTGACGCCTTTGACATGGCCCACCAGGTTGCCAAAGGTGTGGCGGCGTGTGCCCAGCATGCCCAGGCACCAGCGCGGTTTCAGGGCCAGGTTGATGATATTTTTCAGCGTCGGCCGCGGTGGCGCGGTGAGGCCGTTTTTCAAATCCTTGTGGCGCTGGCCGATGACCTGCAAGTCAAGCGTTAGCACCAGCGCGCTGCACCGGGCGGTCTTGCAGCGTTCGATCATGGCCGCCATCGCGGCGCGGTCGCGCATCATGTAAAGCTGGAACCAGAAAGGCGCTGTGGTGTGCTGCGCGATGTCTTCAATCGAGCAGATGCTCATCGTCGACAGCGTGAACGGGATGCCGAATGCCTGCGCCGCGCGCGCCGCGTGAATCTCGCCGTCGGCATGCTGCATGCCCGTCAGGCCGACGGGTGCAATGGCCACCGGCATCTTCGCCGCCTGGCCCACCATGGTCGTGGCCAGGCTGCGGTTTTCCATGTTCACGGCGACGCGCTGGCGCAGCTTGATCTTCTGAAAGTCAGTGCAGTTCGCGCGGTAGGTGGTCTCTGTCCAACTGCCGCTGTCGGCGTAGTCGTAGAACATGCGTGGAACGCGCTTTTCGGCCAGCACGCGCAGGTCTTCGATGTTGGTGATGACAGGCATGGCGTTAGGCAAGAACAACAGGTGGCGCTGGCCGCAGGGCTTCAGCGGTATTCGTCGCGCGGAGGCGGCGGCGTCGAACGGCGGCGCGGCGTGAAGTTCAGCTTGCCTTCGGTGCTGACGCTGCCACCGATCTGCGCGCGCAATGACGCTTGTTCTGTCAATTGGTCGGGGTGCCACAGCCTGATCTCGGCCTGGCCATCGGGCACACCGTCAATGCGCACCTTGCCCTGCTCGTCGGTGACGGCAAACCACGGCGTGTTCGAGACCACCAAATGGCCGCGCATCGAGTTGTGCAGGTGGCAGCCCAACACGACACTGCCCGCCACATCCAGCCGCAGTTCGGGGCTGGCGTTGTTGCCCTTGCGTTTGGCGGCCAGGCGGAACTCGAATTCCTTGGCCGGTGCCACCGAACCCAGCGGACCGCCGGGCTGTGAACGTACATGGTGGTCGAAGTTGTCCTGGTTGACGAAGCGCACCGAAGCCCCCACCGGCACCACCGTCACATAGGGCGCGAAGCGGATGTCTTTTTGTTCGATCACCGCCACCGCCGGCAGCGGCTGCGGCGCCCAGGTGCCGGTGGGCTGCACCAGCACCACGGTGTCGGGCGCCGGTTTGCCGTCGGCGTTGAGCACGGTCAGCTGTACCGTCGCGGCCTGGGTCAGGCCGGTGAACAGACCCCACAGCAGCAGCGAGAAAATCGGTTTCATGCGTTGCATCATAGGTGCAGCAGGGTGCGGGCTGCACCCGCACTTGCAGCCGCACTTACAGCCGCACTTACAGCCGTACGAGCCCGGCCGCACGCACGCCCAGCAGGCGCAGCCGGCGGCTCAGGTCGACGCGCTTCAGGCACCTGCCCGCGGCCTGGCGTATGGCGGCGGCGTCGGCCACGGGTTCGGGCAGGGTCAGGTCGCGCGTCACGGTTTTGAAGTCATCAAAGCGCAGCTTGATGCCGATGGTGCGGCCGGCGTAACCCTTGCGCTGCAGGTCGGTGGCCACTTGCGTCGCCAGCTCGGTGAAGATGCGCGTCAGCTCGGCGCGGTCGCGCACGGCGTGCAGGTCGCGGTCGAAGGTGGTTTCGCGGCTCATCGACACCGGCTCGCCATGCGTCACCAGCGGCCGGTCGTCAATGCCGTGCGCGGCTGCATAAAGCCAGCCGCCATGGCTGCGGCCAAAATGCTCGACGAGCCAGGCGCGTTCACGCTGCGCCAACTGGCCGATGGTTTGCAAGCCCAGCGCCGCCAGCTTCGCTCCCGCCTTGGGGCCGATGCCGTTGACGCGCCGCAGCGCCAGCGGCCACACCCGGGCGGCCAGGTCGGCGTGGGTCAGCACCGTCAGGCCATCGGGTTTGTCCAGCTCGCTGGCAATCTTGGCCAACAGTTTGTTGGGCGTGACGCCGATCGAGCAACTCAAGCCGGTCATCTTGCGCACGTTGTTGCGGATGTCTTGCGCCACCGCGCGCACGCCGCCGAAAGGGTCGTGGCCGACGCTGTCTTGCGCGCCGGGGATGTCGGTCAGGTCGATGTAGATCTCGTCGATGCCGCGGTCTTCAATCAGCGGCGCGACCTCGGCCACCGCGGCTTTGAACAGACGCGAGTAACGGCGGTATTGCTCAAAGTCCACCGGCAGCAGCACAGCCTGCGGGGCCAGCACCGCGGCCTTCATCAGGCCCATGCCGGAATGCACGCCGAAGTCACGCGCCGCGTAGGTGGCGGTGGTGATGACGCCGCGCCCGGCATAACCCGCCAACGTAGCGTACTGGCGCGTGCCGTCGGCCTGCAACACCGGCTGGTGGCGCCGGCCGCCGCCGATGACCACCGCCTGGTCCAGCAGGTCGGGGTAGCGCAGCAATTCCACCGACGCGTAAAACGCGTCCATGTCGAGATGAGCGATCCAGCGGCGGGGTGGCACGGGGTAGGGGATGGGTGGCACCGGCGGGCGGTCAGCGAGCGCAAGCTGGGACTTTATACAGCCTGCCACCCGCTGTGCTTGCGACGCAAAGGCCGTGACAGCGCCAGCGCGCTACGGCCTACACTGACGGCCACCCTTCGCACCGTGTTTTGCCGGAGCCACACCATGCCCGAAACCCCTGCCCAGCGCGCCTTGTCGGCCGCCACCTTGGCCCTGGCGCTGGCCTTGGTCTGTGTCGCCCAGTTCCTGCCGCCGTGGCTGGACAGCACGCTGCGTTCGGTGCTGCGGGTGGTGGTGGTGGGCGCCACGCTGGCGGTGGCCTTGCTGCTGCACTGGGTGTTTGTCGGCATCGCCGCCGCGCGCCAGGGGCGTTCGGTGGCGGGCTGGGTGTCCTTGTCTTCGCTGCTGTTCCCGGTCGGCAGCGTGGCGGCGCTCATTCTGCTGAACTGGCTGAACGACGAACAAGCGCAGCTGACGCGGCCTGCGCCGCACCATGGTTGAACGCCGCGGCGCGCTCCTGGCCTTGCTGGGCGGGATGACGGCGGTGGCCGCCCACGCCGCGGTCGATATCGAAGCCCTGACGCGCCAGGTGGCCGACACCGAACGCGCTTTTGCGCGCAGCATGGCCGAACGCGACCATGCTGCGTTCAGCGCACTGCTGTCAGAAGAAGCGCTGTTTTTCAGCGGCCACAAGGTGCTGCGCGGCAAGGCCGCCGTGGCTGCCCGCTGGATGGTTTTTTTCGACGGCCCCACAGCGCCTTTTTCCTGGCAACCCGACCAGGTGCAGGTGCTGGGCGACGGCACGCTGGCGCTTTCCACCGGCCCGGTGTGGGATGCAGCGGGCAAGCCGATGGCGCGCTTCAATTCGATCTGGCGCCAGGAAGCTCCGGGGCAGTGGCGGGTGGTCTTCGACAAGGGCCAGCCGGCCGACAGCCCGGGCCGTTGACGCTGTCGCCTGGCAACGCCAGCTGGGCTTTCGCGCCGGGATTTCAGCCCCTCAACCGCGCCCGGTGGCGTGCCACCTGCGCCAGCACCTGCGCTGGCGCCGTGCCCCCCAGCACACGGCGCGCGGCCAGCGAGCCGCGCAGCGTCAGCACTTCAAACACGTCGTCGGTGATGGCCGGGTTGAAGCCTTGCAGCGTCGCCAGCGGCAACTCCGCCAGGTCCACACCCTGCTGCAATGCGACCTTCACGGCGTGGGCCACGGTCTCGTGCGCATCGCGGAAGGGCAGGCCTTTTTTCACCAGGTAGTCGGCCAGGTCGGTGGCCGTGGCATAGCCCTTCATCGCGGCGCGTTCCATGACTTCTTTCTTCACGACGATGCCGCTCATCATCTCGGCCATGATGCGCAGCGTGTCGGCCAGCGTGTCGACGGTGTCGAACAGCGGCTCCTTGTCTTCCTGGTTGTCCTTGTTGTAGGTCAGCGGCTGGCCCTTCATCAGCGTCAGCAAGCCCATCAGGTGGCCGACCACGCGCCCGCTCTTGCCGCGCGCCAGTTCGGCCACGTCGGGGTTGCGCTTCTGCGGCATGATGGATGAGCCCGTGCAGTAGCGGTCGGCGAGGTCTATGAAGCCGAAGTTCTGGCTCATCCACAGCACGATTTCTTCGCTCAGCCGCGAGACATGGACCATGCAGATGGCCGCGAAGCTGCTGAATTCGAGCGCGAAGTCGCGGTCGCTGACGGCGTCCAGGCTGTTCTGGCAAAGCCCCTCAAAACCGAGTGTCCTGGCCACCCGTTCACGGTCCAGCGGGTAGCTGGTGCCGGCCAGCGCGGCGGCGCCCAGCGGCAACTGGTTGACGCGTTTGCGCACGTCCACCAAACGCTCTGCATCGCGCGCAAACATCTCGACATAGGCCAGCAGGTGGTGCGCAAAACTCACCGGCTGCGCCACCTGCATGTGGGTGTAGCCGGGCATCACGGTGTCGGCGTGCGGGGCAGCCAGTTCCACCAATGCGTGCTGCATGGCCGTTAGCAATGCGGCCAGCTTGTCGATCTCGCCGCGCAGCCACAGCCGCACGTCGGTGGCCACCTGGTCGTTGCGGCTGCGGCCCGTGTGCAAGCGCTTTCCTGCGTCGCCCACCAGCGCCGTCAGCCGTGCTTCGATGTTCAGGTGCACGTCTTCCAGCGCCAGTTGCCAATCAAAGCGGCCGGCTTCGATGTCGGCGGCAATCGCAGCCAGGCCACGCTGAATGTCGGCCCCGTCTTGCGCGCTGATGATGCCCTGCGCGGCCAGCATCTCGGCGTGCGCCAGGCTGCCTGCAATGTCGGCGCGCCACAGGCGCTGGTCGAAGCCGACGCTGGCGGTGTAGCGCTGCACCAGCGCGCTCATCGGTTCACTGAACAGCGCCGACCAGGCCTGGTGTTTGTTGGAAAGCGGGTCGCTCGCAGGCGGGCCGTGGGCGGGATCGTTGGACATGCGCTGTGGCCTGGCGTGGCCTTGGGGTGCAGGAGACTCCGTATTATCCGACCCAGCTTCTGTCTGCAAATTGGCTGCCCCACCCGCACCGCCCCCGCCCGACTTCGCCGCCACCGCCTCTGCCGCCTCTGCCGCCACCACGCGGCCGGCCAGCCTGTGGCCCGAAACGACGCAGGCTGGCGACGGTTCAAGCACCGGCTTTGCGCCGACCCGTTTCGACCCCCTGGCCGAAGAACGCGCGCGCCTGCAAACGCAGGCCGCGGCGGCCTTTGATGTCTGCCATCCCGCGCTGGCGTTGCGCGCCGTGCTGCTGGTGCAGGCGGTGCTGGCCATCGTGGCCCTGGCCGGCGCGGCCACGGCCGCCGAATGGGGCGCCCGCCAGGCCGTGCTGGCCTTTGGCGGCGTCGCCGGCACGCTGCTGTGGCTGGTGGCGGTGTGCGCGCTGCGCCAGCCGCTGCGGCACAGCCCCGCTGCGGCGCGCACCGCGGTCGTGCTGGGCCTGGGCGGCGGCGCGGCGCTGTTGGCCTGGTGGCCGCTGGCCTGGGCCGGGTTGGCGGGTGATGCCGGCCTGCTGCGCGCTGCCGGCCTGCTGCTGGCCGGCGTGGCGTTTGCCGCGCTGCTGTGGGCCTGGCTGGACTTGCGCGCCCGCATCTGGCAGCCGGCCAACGCCAGCGCGCGGCTGGCCGAGTTGCAAAGCCGTATCCGCCCGCACTTTTTGTTCAACGCGCTGAACACCGCTTTGGCGCTGGTGCGGGTCGACCCGCGCAAGGCCGAGGCCGTGTTGGAAGACCTGGCGCAACTGTTCCGCGTCGCCCTGGCCGAGCCCGGTGCTTCGGTCACGCTGGCCGAAGAGATCGACCTGGCGCAGCGCTACCTGGCCATCGAAGAAGTGCGCTTCGGCCCGCGCCTGGTGGTGCAGTGGCATGTCGACCCGCGGGTACACACGGCCCGGATACCGCCGCTGGTGTTGCAGCCGCTGGTGGAAAACGCGGTGCGCCACGGCATCGAGCCGGCGGCGCGGGGCGGCCAGGTCACCGTGCATGCGGTGGTGCAGCGGGGGCAGGCCGTGGTCACTGTCACCAACACGTTAGGCAGCGAACTGGGCAGCCCCGGCCACGGCATGGCGCTGCACAACGTGCGCGAACGGCTGCGGCTTTTGCACGACGTGGCCGCGCAGTGCGACGTCTGGCGCGAAGGCCCGCCCGAGGCCCAGATCTTCCACGCCCGTATCACGCTGCCGCTGCGGTGAAGATATTGCTTGTCGACGACGAAGCGCTGGCCCGCCTGCGCCTGCGTTCGCTGATCGCCGACTGGCCCGAACTCAAAGCCACCGTGGTCGGCGAAGCCGGCAATGCCGACCAGGCCCTGGCCTTGCTGAACGCCATGCCCGTGGACGCCGTGCTGCTGGATATCGGCATGCCCGGCCTGACGCCGCACGAAGGCTTGCGCCTGGCCGCGCAGCTGAAAGCGCTGCCACGGCCGCCGGCATTGGTGTTTGTCACGGCGCATGCCGACCATGCGCTGAAGGCTTTCGAGCTGGAAGCCGTGGACTACCTGACCAAGCCCGTGCGCAGCCAACGCCTGCGTGACGCGCTGCTGCGCGTGCGCCAGCGCATGCAGGCGGCAGCGCCCATGGCGGCGCCAGACGCACCGGCGCTGGTCGTCAGCGAACGGGGCCGCGTGCTGCGCCTGCCGCTGCCCGAAGTGCTGGTGCTGAAGGCCGAACAGAAGTACGTGACGCTGCACACTGCATTGCACCAGCATGTGCTGGACGAGCCGCTGGCTGAACTGGAACAGCGCCTGGCCGACCTGGGCGGCCACTACATCCGCATCCACCGCAACGCGCTGGTGGCCCGCCACGCCATCCGCGCGCTGGAGTTGCACGCCGCGCCCGATGACGCCGGTGGCGACGGCTGGGCCGTGCGCGTGGCGCCGCTGGACGAATGGCTGGCGGTGTCACGCCGGCAGGTGGCGGCGGTGCGCGCGGCGCTGGGTGGCGCCGCCGGCCCGGTCTGACCTGCGGGCTCGTTCAGCGGCGGCGGCGCGCCAGTGAACCCACGGCCAGCAAACCACCCACCATCAGTGCCCAGGTGCCGGGTTCCGGCACGGCCGTCACGGCGATGTCACGCAAGGCCGAGGCGATGACGGCGTTGCCGCCAATGCCAAAGGCCCCCACCAGGGTGGCTGCGCCGGTGCCCAGGTTGATGGTGTAAAACGAACTTTTGCCGGTGTCGCCGTCGGTCAGCGAAGCAAAGGCCATGCCGCTCAAGCCGCTGATGTCAAAGCCCACCGAGCCCGTGGTGTCCAGGCCCAGGCTGCCGATGAACAGCAGCGTGCCGTTGTTCGGCGCATTCTGGTTGTACAGCGTGTCCGTGACCGCGCTGATGTCGTACAGCAGCGTGGTCGCCGCGCCGGCGAAGTTGTTGGTGTAGGCCGCGCTCACGACACTGGTGGTGGCGCCGTTGATGGCCAAGTCGGTGGTGACAGCGCCCGTATCCACATTGATGCGCAGGTTCTGGCCGCTGTTGCTGACCACGCGCAGACGGTCAACGACAGGGTTGAAGTCGATGCCAAAACGTGTGCCAGACAGGCTGCCGCCGGTCAGCAACGAGACGAAAGTGGCTGCGCCCGTGCCGGTGTTCAGCGTGTAGAGCCGGCCGCTGCTGCCCAGACCGAACAGTGCGCCGGTGGCCGGACGCATGTCGATGCCCAGGATTTGCTCGCCGGCTTGCAGGCCAGTGATGGTGACGGGGGCGCTGGCGCTCAGTGGCGTTGCACTGTCAAAGGTGACCAGCGCGTTGGTGGCGGTCAGGCCGATGACAGCCTCTGCATGGGCGCTTGCAGCCAGCGCCAGGGTGGCTGCGATGGCCGCCGCGGCGAGGGAAGGTTTGTGTAGGGACATGCTGACTCCTGCTGATGAAATGGTGTGTGCGAACAAACATGGCTGATCGCCGTGCCGGGGCACCGCGACATTTCCGCTACGGTCAGAAGCGCCCGATGGATGCATCACTCAGATATTGGAACATCCATTGGCCGCTGAAAGCGCAGCCTTCTCCCCTGACTGAGGGGGTGGCGCAGGGGCTGCGGCGGCTTCTGTTACAGCTGACGGCGGCCTGCGCCCCGCTACATCGCCGACAGCCCGCCGTCCACCATCAGGTGGCTGCCGGTGATGTACGAGGCTTCGTCCGAAGCCAGCCACAGAATGGGCGCGGCGATTTCCTCGGCGCGGCCCCAGCGCCGCAGCAAAGTCACGCTCTGGCGAGCGGCCTGCAGCGTGGCTTCGTCCACACCCCGCTGGCGGGCGCGCTCGAGATGGAATTCGGTCAGCGTCGGCCCCGGGCAGACTGCATTCGCGCGCACGCCGTGTGCGGCTTCTTCGTGGGCCAGCGTGCGTGTCAGCGCCAGCAGACCGGCCTTGCTGGCGTCGTACAAACCCATGCCTTTGCGGCCGGTGACGCCATAGCATGACGACACGTTGACGATGGCGCCGCGCCCGCTGCGCCGCAGCGCCGGCAGCGCAGCCCGGCAAACCCCGGCGCTGCCACTCAGGTTGACAGACAGCAGCGCGTGCCAGTCATCGGCCGTGGCTTCAGCCACGGGCCCGTGGTGGCGGCGCGCGGCGTTGTTCACCACGATGTCCAGTGCGCCGAATGCTGTCAGGCAGCGGGCCACGGCTTCTTCGGTGGCGTTGCCGTCGGCGATGTCGGCTGCAATTCCGGCTGCGCTTTTTTCGCCTGCGCTGTCGTGCAGCACGGCCAGCGTGTGGGCCAACGTGTCGGCGTCACGGTCGACCAGGAACACCCGTGCGCCTTCAGCGACAAACAGCTTGGCCGTGGCCGCACCAATGCCGGCTGCAGCACCTGTGATGAAGGCTGTCCGCCCGCTCAGGCGTGCCACATCGTTGGCTGGTTAGGTGTTGTCGCGTTGGGCAGCTTCATTCGGCCTTCGCGCCGGTGGCCTTGATGACCGCACCCCAGCGCGGAATCTCTGCCTTGATCCAGTTTGCAAAGTACTCGGGTGTGCTGGCCACCAGCTCGAATTCCATGCCGCGCAGTCTTTCGCGCATCTCCGGTGTTTGCAGGATGCGTGTGAGCTCGCGGTGGTAGCGGTCGATGACGGGGCGCGGTGTGCCGGCGGTGGTGAGAAAACCGATCCACGACATGGCCACCAGATCGGGGTAGCCGGCTTCCACCAGCGTCGGAATGTCGGGTGTACTCTCGAAACGTTTGGCGCCGCTGGAAGCAATCAGCTTCAGCCGCCCGTCCTTGACAAACTGCTGCACATTGCCGGGCACCAGAAAAGCCGCCTGGATGTTGCCCGCGATCAAGTCGGTGAGCGCCGGCGCCGCGCCGCGGTAAGGCACATGCGTGAGGTGGGCGCCGCTGGCCAGCTTCAGCATTTCCATCGTCAGGTGCGAAGCGCTGCCCACGGCGACCGAGCCGTAACTCAGCTTGGTCGGATGGGCTTTTGCATAAGCCACCATCTCGGCCACAGTGCGAAAAGGCACCTGCGGGTTGACGGTGAGGTATTGCGCTGCTGTCACCGCCAGTGTGATGGGCTGCAAGTCCTTCACCGGGTCGTAGGGCATCTTGTCGAACAGCGTGACGTTGATGGCCAGCGGCCCGTTGTAGCCGACCAGCAGCGTGTGGCCATCGGGCACCGCCTTGGCCACGATGTCGGCGCCCAGGTTGCCGCCGGCACCGGGTTTGTTTTCGACGATGACGGGCTGGCCGAGTGCCTTTTGCAATTCGGGCGCCACCAGCCTGGCCAGCACGTCGTTGGTACTTCCCACAATCGGCACGATGATGCGTATCGGTTTGCTGGGCGCCCACTCTTGCGCCAACGCGGGCAGGGCTGCGAACAGCAACGCAGACAGCGCGCCACGGCGGTGAAGGCGATG
Organism: Betaproteobacteria bacterium; assembly: GCA_031371275.1. GTDB lineage: Bacteria > Pseudomonadota > Gammaproteobacteria > Burkholderiales > Burkholderiaceae_C > Rubrivivax. The sequence goes on along the minus strand of JANMJI010000219.1, from coordinate 8,079 downwards.
CAGCGCGTTCATACCGAATACACCGGCTGCGCACGGTCGGCATCCAGCCCGGTGATGTGGCCTTGCGCCCAGGCCAGCGGGTCTTCACCGCGCGGCAGCAAGACCGCAGCGGCGCGTATGCGTTGGGTGGCGGCGTCGAGTGCCGGCGGCGTCGTGCCTTGCGGGAGCGCTTGCACGGCATCCAGCAGCATGCGCCGGGCCATCACGATGCCGCGGTCGGTGGGCAGCAGTTTTTCTGTCGTGCGGTCTTGCACAGTGCCCATGCTTTCCTGCAAAGAAGCGTCTTGCACCGAGATGCCGGCCACGCCGCTGTAGCTGCGGTTTTCACGCTGCGCGCGGCGGTCCAGCAGGTAGTCGTTGCTGCGGTTGGCCAGCGGGCGCCAACTGCCGCCGGCCTCGTAAGCGACATGGATGCCGGCACCCGCACGCATCTGCGCCAGCTCTTCATCGTTGAGCGCGCGGTCGGGGTGGTAGTTGATGCTCCAGGCCCAGCAGCTGTGGTCGTCGATGGGCACCCAGACATGGCCGCCCAAAGCGTGGTGGCCGAAGGGCGGTATCAGCGTGAACCACGGGAACAGCCACTGCGTGATGCGCCAGTAATAGGAATCGGGCTCGCCATTGCGGCGGCCGAACAGCGTCAGCCCGGCGGGCGTCTTTTCGATCTCGAAGACGACGTTGCCGTCGGCCTTGATGTAGTCGTTGGCCTTGGTGCCGCGGTGCATGGGGTCGATGTCAACTTCATAGCGGTGGGTGTAGCTGACATGCGCGGTGTCAATGCCGCCTTCCATGGCCTGCAGCCAGTTGCATTCCTGAAGGCGTTTGCTGACGTAGACGTTCTCGGCCGGCAGACCACACCATTCCAGATCGGGCGGCGGCGGTTGTTGTTCGGGCGGGCCCATGTAAATCCACACCATGCCGGCGCGTTCGACGCTGGGGTAGGCCTTGATCTTCATGCGCGGCGCCACCTGCGGCGCCGACGGCACTTCCACGCAATTGCCGTTCACGTCGAACTTCAGGCCGTGGTAAGCGCAGCGAATGCCGCATTCTTCATTGCGGCCGAAGTACAGCGAGACACCGCGGTGCGAACAGAACTCGTCGATGACGCCGACGCGGCCCTGGCTGTCGCGGAAGGCCAGCAATTTTTCGCCCAGCAACTGCACCCGCACCTGCGGGCCGTCGGGCTCGGCGATCTCGCTGACCATCAAGGCGGGCACCCAATAGCGGCGCAGCAGTGTGCCCATGGCCGTGCCCGGGGCGGTGTAGACGAGTTGGTCGGCGGTGGCTTGGTCCATGGTGCTTGGCGGCTCCGGTTGCTTTCAGTGTCCGACAGATGGACAATGAATCCGCATGACGGACAGTCTAATGCAGTGTGCCGCGCCGTGTCGAACGCTGCCCCGGGCACGCCTGCGGCGCTGTCAATCTGAACCACCCGATGAGCGACATCCCACCCGTCAACGAAGGCGACAGCGTGCGCGCCGTGGCCCGCGCGCTGGCCATCCTGGCTGCCTTTCAGCCTGGTGAGCAAGCCCTGAGCGTGGCCGAACTGCTGGGCCGCGTCGACCTGAGCCGGCCCACGCTGTACCGGCTGCTGTACACGCTGGCAGCCGAGGGCTTTGTCGTCGGCGAGGGCGAACCGCAGCGCTTCCGCCTGGGCCCGGCGGTGGGCCGGCTGGCGAACTGCTGGTCGGCAGGCGTCGACCTGGCAGCCATCGCCCAGCCCGCGCTGCGCCGGCTGTGGGCAGTCACGGGCGAGACGGTGGCGCTGTTTGCGGTGGAAGGCACACAACGCTGTTGCATTGCCGAAATTGCCAGCGCGCAGCCTTTGAGCTTTCGCCGCGGCGTGGGTTACCGCGAAAAGCTGGTGCGGGGTGCCAGCGGGCGCGTGGTGCTGGCGCAAACGGTGCGCAACGCGGCCGACCTGGCGCCGTTTGCAAAAGGCCAGAAGCTGGACGTGCCAGCCTTTCTGACGGAGTTGGCGCGCGTGCGCCAACGCGGCTGGGCCGTCAGCCGCGACGAACTCATACAGGGCGCCGTGGCAGTCGCAGCGCCGGTGCTGGACGCCGACGGCCAGGCGCGTGCGTCGCTGGCCGTGTTCGGCCCCAGCGCGCGGCTGGATGACAAGGCCGTGCAGCGGCTGGCCAAGGCCGTGGTGCTTGAGGCCGCAGCGCTGTCGCAGGCCCTGGGCGCGGTGGCGTGAAAAGTCGGATGAACAGTCGGATGAACAGTCGGGTGCACAGTCGGGTGCACAGTCGGTAGGACAGGCGCCCGCGCCGCGTCAGCCCGTGTTGCGCAGCCCTGCCGCGATGCCGTTGATGGACAGGTGGATGCCGCGCTGCAGCCTGTCCACACCCTCTTGGCCTTCGCGGCGATTGCGGTAACGCCGCATCAATTCCACCTGCAAGTGGTTCAGTGGGTCAAGGTAGGGAAAGCGGTGCGCAATGCTGCGCGCCAGCGCCGGGTTGGCCTGCAGCGCTTCGGTCTGGCCGGTGATGAGCAGCAGCGCAGCATGCGTGCGCTGCCATTCGGCCTTCAGCAGCGCAAAGATGCGCTTGGCCATGGCCTTGTCTTCCACCAGTTCGACATAGCGCGCGGCAATGCGCAGATCGCTCTTGGCCAGCACCATGTCCAGGTTGCTCAACAGCGTGCGGAAAAAGGGCCATTGCTTGTGCATGCGCTGCAGCAGCGCCACCCGTTCTTCGCGCTCGCCATTGGCCATGAAACTTTCCATCGCGCTGCCAAAGCCGCACCAGCCCGGCAAGGCCATGCGGCACTGGCCCCAGCTGAAACTCCACGGTATGGCGCGCAAGTCTTCGATGGCGCGGGTGGCTTTTCGTGATGCGGGGCGGCTGCCGATATTCAACTCGGCAATCTCGCGTATCGGCGTGGCGGCGAAGAAGTAGTCGGTGAAGCCCGGTGTGCCATAGACCAGCTTGCGGTAGGCCTGAAAGCTGGCTTCGCTGATTTGCGCCGCGGCATCCAAGAAGGCTTTCGGCGCGGTCTTGGTCGGGTTCAGCAATGTGGCTTCGAGTGTCGCGGCGACCAGCGTTTCCAGGTTGCGGCGGCCGATCTCAGGGTTGGCGTATTTGCTGGCGATGACCTCGCCTTGCTCGGTCAACCGTATCTGCCCGTTCACCGTGCTCCGTGGCTGCGCCAGGATGGCCTGGTAGCTGGGGCCGCCGCCACGGCCCACGTTGCCGCCGCGGCCGTGGAACAGGCGCAACGTGATGCCGTGGTCGCGGTTGAGGCCGGCGAACAGTTCGACCAACGCGGTCTCGGCGCGGTAAAGCTCCCAGTTGCTGGTGAAGGCGCCGCCGTCCTTGTTGCTGTCGCTGTAGCCCAGCATCACCTCTTGTTCGCCATGGCTGCCGGTGCGGCTGGCGACCACCAGCGCCGCGATGCCGGGCAGCGCGTAGAACTCGCGCATGATGGGCTCGCTGCGGCGCAGGTCGGCGATGGTTTCGAACAGCGGCACGGTGATCAGCGATGCTTTCGCCGGCATGTCCAAGGTGCCCGTCAAGAGCCCCGTTTCTTTCTGCAGCAGCAGCACTTCCAGCAGGTCGCTCACTTCTTCGGTGTGGCTGATGATGCAGTGGCGTAGGGCGCTGCGGCCGTAGCGGGCCAGTGCATCGCGCGCGGTCTCGAAGATGGCCAACTCGTCGCGCGCCAGTTCAGAGTACGCCGCGCCATGCACGCGCAGCGGGCGGGCATCGTTCAGCAGGCGCAGCAACAGTTCGCGCCGCGCGTTTTCTGCCAGCGCGCTGTAGTCGTTTTCGATGCGCGCGCAGCGCAACAACTCGGCCAGCACGGCTTCGTGCTTGTCGCTGCTTTGGCGCAGGTCCAGCGTCGCCAGGTGGAAGCCGAAGACCTGCACCGCGCGCATCAGCGGCGCCAGGCGCGGGCCGACCAAGGCCTTCGCGTGGTGCGAAGCCAGCGAGGCTTCAATGACCTGCAGGTCGCGCAGAAAATCTTCGGCGCTGGTGTAGGCATTTTGCGGGGCCACGGCATGACGCAAAGCCTCGGTGCCCGTCAGCGTATGCAGCGTCGCCGCCAGGCGGGCATAGACGCCTATCAGCGCCCGCCGGTAGGGCTCGTCCTTGCGGTGCTCGTTGGCATCGGGCGAAGCCTCGGCCAGCGCCAGCATCGCCGGCGACACCGGCGCCAGGGTGCCGCTGATGGAAAGCTCGGCCCCCAGTTCGTGAACCTCGGTCAGATAAAAGCGCAAGGCCACTTCGGCCTGCCGCGACAGCGCGTGCTTCAGGGTGGCGGCGGTGACGTTGGGGTTGCCGTCGCGGTCGCCGCCTATCCAGTGGCCCATGCGCAGGAAGCTGGCTACTGTGTGGCCGGGCAGGGCGCGTTCGATGTCGCGGTAGAGCCTGGGTATCTCGCGCAGAAACGTCGTGTTGTAGTAGCTCAGCGCGTTTTCCACCTCGTCGGCCACCGTCAGCTTGGCGGTGCGCAGCATGCGCGTTTGCCACAGCTGCGTCACCCGCGCGCGCATCAGCGCTTCGTTGTCGGCGCGGCGTTCGTCGGTGGGCAACTCATCCCGCTGGCCCAGCAGTTCGGCCACCGCACGTTCGGCGTCCAGGATGCTCTTGCGCTGCACTTCGGTGGGGTGGGCCGTCAACACCGGGCTGATGTAGGCGCCGGCGAGCGTGGCGGCGATGTCGGCGGCGCGGTGGTCGGCGCTGTGCAGGCGCTCAAAGGCCAGTGCCAGCGAGCCTTCCTGCAAGTCACCGGCCTTCTCGTGTACGGCGCGGCGGCGCACATGGTGGCGGTCTTCGGCGATGTTGGCCAGGTGGCTGAAGTAGCTGAAGGCGCGGATGACCGTCACCGTCTGGTCGGCCGACAGGTTCTTCAACAGCCTGTCGAGCACGCGACCGGCGCTGGCGTCGGCCTTCAGCCGGTAGGCCACGCTCAGCTGGCGTATGCGTTCGATGAGGTCGAAGGCCGCCGCGCCTTCCTGTTCGCGTATCACGTCGCCCAGGATGCGACCCAGTAACCGGATATCTTCCACCAGCGGCTTGTTCTTCACCGCCGCATCGCGCTCAGTCGTGCTGTGGCTGGTTTTGGTGCCAAGCGCCGGGGTGGTGCGCTTGAGGTTGGTGCGCGGCATGGCAAGCTCCTGGGCATGTAACCGGGTTACCGATTGTGGCCGGATCGTGGCTGGATCGCGGCCGGGGTTTTGCTGTTCGCCGCAGACCACAGTGACGCAAGCCGCATGCCTGAAGGCGACATCGGGGCGCTGGATATCATCGACGCATGAGCCCCACTACCGTCATCGCCACGCGCGAAAGCCGCCTTGCCCTGTGGCAGGCCGAACATGTGCGCGACGTGCTCATAGCGCGTTTTGGCTTGCAGGTGGAACTGCTGGGCATGACCACCCGCGGCGACCAGATCCTGGACCGCGCCTTGTCCAAGGTCGGTGGCAAGGGCCTGTTCGTGAAAGAGCTGGAAACCGCGCTGGAAGAAGGCCGCGCCCACCTGGCCGTGCATTCGTTGAAAGACGTGCCGATGGAATTGCCCGATGGCTTTGTGCTCGCGGCCATCTGGGAACGTGAAGACCCGCGCGATGCGTTCATATCGAACAACTACGCGAACCTGGATGAACTGCCGCAGGGCGCGGTGGTGGGCACGTCCAGCCTGCGCCGGGTGACGCAGCTGCTGGCGCGCCGGCCCGACCTGCAGATCGAGCCGCTGCGCGGCAACCTGGACACCCGCCTGCGCAAGCTCGATGAAGGCGGCTTTGATGCCATCGTGCTGGCCGCTGCGGGCCTGATGCGCCTGGGCCTGGCCAGCCGCATCCGCACCCGCTTCGAGCCCGCGGTGATGATCCCGGCCGCCGGCCAGGGCGCTTTGGGCATTGAGGTGCGTGAAGACAACACGGCGCTGCGCGAACTGTTGGTGCAGACCATCCACAAGCCGACATTTTTGGCCGCGCAGGCAGAACGCGCCGTGTCGCGGGCCCTCGGGGGTAGCTGCAGCATGCCGCTGGCCGCACACGCGGTGTGGGAAGGCAGCATGCTGGTCATGAACGCCGCTTTGGGCGACGCGGCAGCGCTCACGCGCCCGCTGCTGCACACCCAGCTGCAAGCCGCCGTCAGCGACCAAGCCAGCGCCCGCGCGCTGGGCAGCGAAGCCGCGGCCAGACTGCGCGCGGCCGGTGCCGGCAGCTACCTGCCGGCCGCATGAAGGCGGGCCCTGCCGCGGCCATGAAGCTCATCGTCACCCGCCCAGCGGCGCAGGCCACGGCATGGGTGCAAGACCTGCAGGCGCTGGGGCTGGATGCGCAGGCCTTGCCGCTGATCGACATCGCCGCGGCGGCCGACCCCGCGCCCGTACAGGCCGCGTGGCAACAACTGCCCGGCTTCGCGTTGGTGATGTTTGTCAGCGCCAACGCGGTGGCGCATTTCTTCGCGCTGGCGCCAGCGGGCGCAGGCTGGCCGGTTGGCGTGGCGGCCGCTGCCACCGGCCCCGGCACCAGCGCGGCGCTGCTGGCCGCAGGCGTGCCGCCGGCCGCGGTGGTGCAACCCGCAGCGGGCACGCTGCAATTTGATTCAGAAGCGCTGTGGGCGCAGTTGTCTAGACAAGACTGGGCTGGCCGTGCCGTGCTGGTGGTGCGTGGTGAAGATGGCCGCGACTGGCTGGCCGACACGCTGCGTGGCCGCGGCGCCCAGGTGCAGTTGGTGGCCGCCTACCAGCGCCACGCGCCGCGGCCGGGGCGCCTGGGCCTGGCGCTGCTGGCCCAGGCGCAGCAAGCACCCGCGGCCCACCTGTGGCTGTTCAGCAGCAGCGAAGCGCTGGGCCACCTGCGGGGCCTGGCGCCAGTGGCCGATTGGTCGCACAGCCGTGCCTTGGCGTCACACCCCCGCATCGTGCAATCGGCCCGCGCCTTGGGCTTCGGTCAAGTGCTGGAATGCCCGCCTTCGCCCAGCGCCGTGGCGGCCCAGGTGGCGCGGTGGCCGTCGATACAATCTTCCTCCCAGTGACGCAGACGCCCGCACCCACCCCGAACTTGCCCGCGCCGCCGCCCGAGGCCACGGCCATGGCCGCGCTGCCGGCCGGCGTCGCACCCGGGCAGGGCCGCTGGATTGCAGCCGGCGCGGCCTTGCTGGCGGCGCTGGCCGCGTCGGCGCTGGTGCTGGCCTGGAACACGCAGCAGCGTGTCAGGTCGCTGGAAGCCGAACTCGTCAAACGCCAGCAAGACAGCGGCAGCCAGGCCAGCGAAGCGCGCACCTTGTCGCGCCAGGCCGAAAACGTATCGCGTGAAACCGCGGCCAAGCTGGCCTTGCTGGAAGCGCGGGTGGCCGAGACCTCTTTGCAGCGCACCCAGCTGGAAGAGTTGATCCAGTCGCTGGCCCGTTCACGCGATGAAAACGTGCTTGCCGATCTGGACGCTGCGATTCGCGTCGCCTTGCAGCAAGCGGCGATTACTGGCAGTGCCGAGCCCCTGGTGCTGACGCTCAAACAGGCCGACGAACGCCTGGCCCGCTACAACCAGCCGCGGCTGGAAAGGGTGCGCCGCGCCGTGGCGCAAGACCTGGAACGCACCCGCGGCGCGGGCGTCACCGACATCACCGTGCTGACCATCCGTCTGGACGAAGTGGTGCGTCAAATCGATGAATTGCCATTGCTCTCAGCCCCCGAACGTCGCGCCGCGGCGCGCACGGCCCAGGCGGCGGCCAGCGTCGCGCCTGCCGCCAGCGCCAGCGGCTGGAATCTGCAGATCGGCGAACGCTGGCGCGAGGTCGGCATGGGTTTTTGGCAAGAGGTGAAGAGCCTGGTTCGCGTGACGCGCATCGACCAACCTGAAGCCATGCTGGTGACGCCCGAACAGGCCTTTTTCCTGCGTGAAAACCTCAAGCTGCGCTTGCTCAACGCGAGGCTGGCGCTGTTGTCGCGCCAGTTCGATACCGCGCAGGCCGACCTGCGTGAAGCCCAGGTGGCGCTGGACCGCTACTTCGACCGCAGCACCCGCCGCGTTGCCGTGGCCAGCGAACTGCTGCGCACGGTGGCCGGGCAGGCGCGGCTGGTCAGCACACCGCGCCCCGACGCCACGCTGGCGGCCATCGCCACGGCCTC
>JANMJI010000138.1:0-6520 GCA_031371275.1 Betaproteobacteria bacterium | reverse complement strand
GATCCAACTATTCTGGAGAAATTACAAACGATCGCCCTAACCGCAGAAGGTGAAATTGAGAAGACTTTAATTCCATCCGAGACTGAATTTTAGTCCTTCCCGAATTAGACTCATGCACGTTTTTCCTGGCGATGCCATGCCTGTTGGAATGATTGTTCGATCGCTTGAAGCCGCAATCGTTCTTTTTTTGTTATTCTCAATGAATCTAAATATCTTCACCGCCAACCCATGCTTCACTCTGACTTTCAGCACCGCCGTAGTCAACTGCTTTCAAAAATTTCGGGAGGTACGGCAATTTTTCGAGCTGCACCCTATGCTGTCATGCACAATGATGTCGAATACAATTTCCGTCAAGACAGCGCATTTTATTACCTAACCGGATTCAATGAAAGTAATGCCGTTGCCGTATTTGCACCCCATCATGATGAGCATCAATACATCTTGTTTGTCCAACCGAAAGATCGGGCCAAGGAAACCTGGAGTGCATCGACCGTGATGTCGCCTTTCTGGAAAGGTTCGAGCGCATTGACGGTCTTGATGAGTGTGCTTTTGCCGCTGCCCGACGGGCCGCACACCACCACCACTTCACCCTTCTGGATTGAAGTCGTGCAGTCGGTCAGCACTTGAAAGCTGCCGTACCACTTGCTGATGTTCTTGATGTCGATCATGAAGGTGATCCTGACCTAACGGATGATGGCGATCTTCTTTTGCAGCTTGCGCACGAGCATGCTCAGGCTGAAGCAGATGATGAAGTAAACGACGGCGGCAACGAGGTAAGTCTCCACCGGCCGGTTGAAGTTCTTGCCGGCGACCTCGAACCCTTTGAGCAGGTCGTAGGCGCCGATGGCATAGACCAGCGACGTGTCCTGGAACAGGATGATGGTCTGCGTCAGCAGCACCGGCAGCATGTTGCGAAAGGCCTGCGGCAAAACGATGAACTGCATCGTCTGCTGGTAGGTCATGCCCACCGCGTAGCCGGCGTGGACCTGGCCCTTGGACACGCTTTGAATGCCGGCACGCATGATCTCGCTGTAATAGGCCGCCTCAAAAATCGTGAAGGTGATGACGGCCGACCATTCGGTGCCGATGCTGCGGCCTATCAGCAGCGGTATCAGCAGGAAGAACCACAAGATCACCATCACCAGCGGAATGCTGCGCATGGTGTTGACATAGGCCGCCGCGGGTTGCACCAGCCAGGGCTTGCCAGAAAGCCGCATCAACGCCAAAGCCGTGCCAATGGCAATGCCGCCGAGCATGGCCACAAGGGTCAGCTGGACAGAGAACAACAGCCCCTTGAGGACGAAGTTCTGGATGACGCTGGCGCTGAAGAAGCTGAAGTCGAGCGCCGTCATCACTTGGCCCCGCCCAGCACGCCGGGCACCTGGGTGCGGTTCTCGATGACCTTGGCGACGCGGTTGATGGCAAAGGCCGAGATGAAGTAAAGCAAGGTCGCCGCGCCATACATCATGATGGGCTGCGAGGTTTCTTCGGCCGACTGCTGGGCGAAAAATGTCAGCTCGGCAATGCTCACCGCAAAGGCCACCGACGAGTTCTTGACGATGTTCATCGATTCGCTGGTCAGCGGCGGCACGATGATGCGAAAGGCCATCGGCAGCAGCACATAGCGGTAGGTCTGCGGCAGCGTCAGGCCCATCGCCAGCCCGGCATAACGCTGGCCGCGCGACAGCGTGTTGATGCCGGCCTTGACCTGTTCACCGATGCGTGCCGACGTGAAGCAGCCCAAGGCAAACACCACCAGCCAGTAGCTGGGTACGTTGCGCAGCGGCAGAAAGATGGCCGGCAGAACGTGGTACCAAAGGAAGATCTGGACGATGAGCGGGTTGTTGCGGAAGACCTCGGTCCAGGCCTCGCCAAACAAGGCCAGCCATCGGTTGGGTGCGGTGCGGATGATGCCTATCAACGACCCCAGCACCAACGCCACCACCAGCGCCAGCAGCGCCACGGCCAATGTCCAACCCCAGGCCGAGAGAATCCAGTTCAGGTAGGTGATGTCGCCGCCGCGGCCGAAGCAGCCGGCCACCTGCACACCCGATGTCGTTTCCTTGCAGAAGATCTGCCAATCCCAAGTGGCCACGCACCCCTCCCTTCACCAAAGCACAAACCGTCGAGCCCGCCATGGCGGGCCCGCGGGGCTTGCGTTGTTCGTCACTTCTTCATGTAGTCCTCAACCGGCTTGTCGTTGGGCGTGGCCCAGGCCAGTTTGGTAGCTTCGCTGGCGGGCAGGCCGACACGCGTGTTGGCCGGCGGTATCGGCTGCACAAACCACTTGTCGTAGAGCTTGGCCATCTCGCCGCTTTTCATCATCGCGCTGATGCTGTCGTCGACGGCTTTCTTGAAGGCCGGGTCGTCCTTGCGGATCATGATGGCGATGGGTTCGACCGACAGCACTTCACCGACGATCTTGAAGTCGGCCGGGTTCTTGGCCTTGGCGATGTTGCCAGCCAGGATCTGCCCGTCCATCACAAACGCTTCGGCACGGCCGCTTTCCAGCAGCAAGAAACTGTCGGCGTGGTCTTTGCCAAACACTTCCTTGAAGTCCACCCCGGTGGCGCGTTCGTGCTTGCGCAGCAACTGCACGCTGGTGGTGCCGGTGGTGGTGGCCACATTGCGGCCGTTCAGCTGCGCAATGCTGGTGATGCCCGAATTGGCCTTCACCGCAATGCGCACTTCTTCGACATAAGTGGTGACCGCGAAGGCCACATCTTTCTGGCGCGCGGCGTTGTTGGTGGTGCTGCCGCATTCAATGTCCACGGTGCCGTTTTGCACCAGCGGAATGCGGTTCTGTGAAGTCACGGGCTGGTACTTCACGTCCAGCTTGGCCAGGCCCAACTTCTTTTGCACATCGGCCAGCACGCGCTGGCAGACTTCAACGTGGAAGCCGGCGTACTTGCCGTCACCCAAAGTGAAGCTCAAGGCACCCGACGATTCCCGCACGCCCATCACGGCCGAGCTGGTTTCCTTGATCTTGGTCAGCGTGTCTGCGGCTTGCGCAGCACCGGCGGCCAACGCAAGGGCAGCCAGCGTGGCGAACATCAATGGCAACTTCTTCATGAATACTCCTTCAATGGCACAAGGCGGGGATTCTAGGAAGCCGGCCCGTTGCGGCGTCCGGGTGTAAGCCCGCGGCTGGCGAGTGCTCAGCGATGCAAGCCCCGGGCCAAGCTGCAAGCACCTTCAAGGGGCGCCGGCTGAGGTTTGACCTTGTTCGCGCACGCGCCCGCCCAAAAATTCCCACAGTGCCTGCACCGCGGGCTTCATGTGGCGCGCCGTTTCTGGTCGTTCACGGTAGATGCGCACTTCCATCGTCAGGTCCAGGCTGCCCGGTGGCGCCGCGGCCACCAGGCGGCGGGCGCGCAATTCCTTGCGCACCGAACTGTGCGGCAGAAAAGCCAGCCCGTGGCCTTCCAGCGCCATCGCCTTCAGGCCTTCGGCCATATCGGTTTCATAAATGGAATCCAGCAGCAGCGCCTGGCCGGCGTTCTTCAAGATCACCTCGACCAGCCGCGCCATGTAGGCGCCCGAGGCATAGCTCAAGAAAGGCACCCGTTCACCCGGCCGGCCGGGCAGGCTGAACAGCGGCTGGCCCTCGGGCCCGGCCTTGGCATAGGGCGCCAGCGTTTCGCTGCCCAGGCTGAGCATCTCGTAGCGTTCGGCACTGAGCTGCAGCGGCTGGCTGGCGTGGTGGTAGGCAATCAGCAGGTCGCAGCCGCTTTCTGTCAGGCGCAGCACGGCGTCGTGCACGTTCAGCGCCGTCAGCCGTGTTTTCAATGCGCCGAAGGCCGGGCGCAGGTCGCGGTTGATCTCTGTGATCCAGTGCGGAAAGAAGGTGAAGGCCAGCGTGTGCGGCACCGCAAATTCGATCATGTCCTGGCCCGCGGCCTGGTGGCTGCGCATCAGGTTGCGTGTGGCCTGCAGCGCGTCCAGCACTTCCAGTGCCTGGCCGTGAAAAGTCTCGCCGGCGGGGGTCAGACGCGTCGGGTAGGACGAACGATCCACCAGGTCGATGCCGGCCCAGGCTTCCAGCGCCTGGATGCGGCGCGAAAACGCCGGCTGCGTGACATGCCGCAACTGTGCCGAGCGCGAGAAGCTGCGCGTCTCGGCCAGGCTCACAAAGTCTTCGAGCCACTTGGTTTCCACGCGGCGCAGTGTACGGGGCCGCCTGGCGCGGCTATAGCGCGGCTTTGGCGGCGTCGGTGGTGGGTCGACGTACACCTCCGAAAACCCCCGAAACAAGTGCTGCACAGCCGCGTCGCGTGAACTATGTTCTTTGAACCTGGCTGCGACCAGCGGGCTTGAAAGGACACCGCCATGCAACACCGCACCGCGCCATATACCGCGCTATATACCGCGCTATTCACCGTGCTGCTGGCCTGCGCTGCTGTGGCTGCCCAAGCCGCTGCCGAATCCGCGCCCGAACCCGACCCCATTGGCTACAGCGGCCACGGCCATCTCTTCGCCCCGGGGGGCCACGAGATATCGCTCAGCACCGACTTTGTACGCGCGTCCCAGGCCCATTACGCCAGGCAGATACACCGCAGCGCCAGCCCTCGGCAGCGCGCCGCGTTCGATCTCAAGGCCAGCTACCTGGCCGATGTCACGCGCCATGACGAACAGGCCGCGTTGTATGGCTACACACTGCTGCTGGAAGCCTACAACGCAACGGTGCAGCCGGCCGAAGGCGCCAAGCTGGGGGCCCAGCTGGCGATGCTGCGGCGGGCCGTGGGCAGCAGGGGCTACAAGCTGCCGGCAAGCATCCAGGCCTTGCTGCAACACGCCGGCGTTGTCGCGGCACAGACGCCAGCCAACACCCCCACCCCCGCCGACGTGCTGGCCGACCGCAAGGCCTACATCAAGACCTGCCGCGACGCCGGTGTGCCGGTGCCCGATGTCTACGAGCTGGGCGGCAGCGGCTGGACGGACAACAAGGAACTGACAACCTTGTTCATCGGCCCGGGCGACAGCGCCAAGGTGGCCTACATCTCAAGCGCCACACCCGAGGGCGTATGCATCGCGCTGCCGCGCTTCGATGCGGGCAGCGCCAACACCGTGGCCGTGGGCCTGATCTGCATGGGCTCGGCCACCAGCAAAGCCTGCTTCTTCGACGACAAGACCGGGGTGGCGCTGAACGCCGTGATGAAGCTGACCGACTTTGCCAGCAACAAGGAGCTTGAAGGTGCCGGCAAGGATGTCTGCACCGATTGCCACGCTGGCGAAAACGCTTTCGTCATTCATCCCGATGCAGCCGCGTTCAAAGGCATACCGAACCGCAAACCCAAGGACTGGTACCAGCCGCTGGTGGTCAAAAGCTGGCCGCAAAACCCCGGGCCCGGGCCAGAAAAAGGCAAGTGCAATGCGGCGTGCCACAAACAAACCAAAGCCGGCCGCCTGCCCGCGGTTTCGACCCAACTGGAAGGCTATTGCGGCACGGTGCTGACCGGCGCGCTGGCCGACACCATGAGCGCCTACAACGACCTGGCCTACAGCGACCAGATCAAGGCCCTGCTGGAGGCCTGCAAGAAAGCGCCGCCTTGATACCGCGCTGCGCGTGTCAGGTGTCTTGCCCGCTTTGCTGCAACTGCCACATCTGCGCATAACGCCCGCCGCGCGCCAGCAGTTCGGCGTGCGCGCCTTTTTCCACCACGCGGCCGGCTTCAAGGACCACGATCTCATGGGCGTCCACCACCGTCGACAAACGGTGCGCGATGACCAGCGCCGTCTTGCCCTGCGACACGCTTTTCAGCTCGGCCTGTATGGCGCGTTCGTTGGCTGAATCCAGCGCTGAGGTGGCTTCGTCGAAGATCAGCATCGGCGGGTTTTTCAGCAGCGTGCGCGCAATCGCCACGCGCTGTTTTTCGCCCCCCGAAAGTTTCAATCCACGTTCGCCAACCATGGTCTCGTAACCCTTGGGCGTGGCGGCGATGAAGGCGTGGATATGGGCCGATGCCGCTGCGGCTTCGACCTCGGCCCGCGTCGCGCCGGGGCGGCCGTAGGCGATGTTGTATTGCACCGTGTCGTTGAACAGCACGGTGTCCTGCGGCACGATGCCGATGGCCGCGCGCAGGCTGGTTTGCGTGACGCTGCGCAGCGCTTGCCCGTCTATCGTGATGGCACCCTGGTTGATGTCGTAGAAGCGGTAGAGCAAGCGCGCCAGCGTGCTCTTGCCAGCGCCCGACGGGCCCACCACGGCCACCGTTTTGCCAGGCGGGATATCGAAGCTGACATCGTGCAGGATGGGCCGCGCGGGGTCATAGGCAAAGCTCACATGCTCAAAACGCACATGGCCCGCCGTCACGCGCAAGGCCTGTGCGCCGGGCACGTCATCGACCTCGCGGTTTTTCTCCAGCAGCGTGAACATCTTGTCCAGATCGGTCAGCGCCTGCTTGATCTCGCGGTAAATCACGCCCAGGAAGTTCAGCGGGATGTAGAGCTGAATCATGAAAGCATTCACCATCACCAGGTCACCCAGCGTCATGCGCCCTTCGACCACGCCGGTGGTGGC
>JANMJI010000122.1:0-17616 GCA_031371275.1 Betaproteobacteria bacterium | reverse complement strand
TTCACCGAACATCCGTATGGCTACGTCGATCATGGCGGCACGGCCGAATCGGCCAGGCAATTGGGCGTGGACGAACACAGCGTCGTCAAGACCCTGGTGATGCAGGACGACAAGGCGCAGCCGCTGGTTGTGCTGATGCATGGCGACCGACAGGTCAGCACCAAGAACCTGGCGCGCGAGATCGGCGTGAAGAGCATCGAGCCGTGCAAGCCCGAGGTGGCGCAGCGCCACAGCGGCTACCTCGTCGGCGGCACGTCGCCGTTTGGTCTGAAGAAGACGATGCCGGTGTACGTCGAAGCCACCGTGCTGGACTTGCCGCGCATCTGCATCAACGGCGGCCGGCGCGGCTACCTGGTGGGCATTGCGCCGCAGCTGCTGGTGCAACTGTTGGATGCCAGGCCCGTGCACTGCGCGCTGGCGCTGTGACGCGCTGTGACGCGCTTTGACGCGCAGCCAGAACGTACACTGCGCGCCCGATGAACGCACTTGCCCTTCCCGTCGCCTTGCTGGCCGGCTACCTCCTCGGTTCGCTGTCCTTCGCCGTCATCATCAGCCGTGTGATGGGCCTGGCCGACCCGCGCAGCTACGGCAGCAAGAACCCCGGTGCCAACAATGTGCTGCGTTCGGGCAGCAAGCCGGCGGCGCTGTTGACGCTGGCCTGTGATGCGTTGAAGGGCTACATGCCGGTGTTGCTGGTGTTGATCTACGGCCGGCTTTACGGGCTGGGTGAAACGGCCGCGGCCTTTGTCGGCCTGGCCGCATTTCTCGGCCACCTGTGGCCGGTCTTTTTCCGCTTCCAGGGTGGCAAGGGCGTGGCCACCGCAGCCGGTGTGCTGATGGCCATCAACCCCGGTCTGGGCCTGGCCACCGTGCTGAGTTTTGCGCTGATGGTGGCCTTCACGCGCTATGTGTCGCTGGCGGCCATCGTGGCTGCGGCTTTCGCACCGTTCTACCAGGCGCTGATCTGGGGCTTGGAGCCATCCATCCTGGCCATGGCCGTGATGGGCCTGCTGCTGGTGTGGCGGCATGAAGCCAACATCAAGCGGCTGTTGGCGGGCACCGAGGGCAGGCTGGGGCGGAAGACTGTCGCCGCGCCGGCTGGGGCCTTGCAAGGCGTTGACAAACCCCACCGTCCGCACGCCCATGCCCACCATGGCAAACCCAGGAAAGGACACCACTGACATGGTCCAACGATTCGATGTCGGCACCCGCCTGAGCGAGATGGCCGTGCACAACGGCGTGTGCTATCTGGCCGGCCAGGTGGCCGCCGATGGCAGCCAGGACATCACGGGCCAGACACAGCAGGTGCTGGCCGCCATCGACGCGCTGCTGCACCGCGCCGGCAGCGACAAACGCAAGCTGCTGCGGGTGGAAATCTTCATCAAGGACCTGGCCGATTTCGCGGCCATGAACGCCGTCTGGGAAGCCTGGCTGCCGGCCGGCCATGCGCCGCCGCGCGCCACCGTGCAGGCCCAACTGGCCAAGCCGCAATGGCGCGTCGAAATGGTCGTCACCGCGGCGCTGTGATGGGCCTGCGGCTGCCCGCATTGGGCTCACTGCGCTCGCTGGCCGTGCTGCTGCTGCTGGCCTTGGCATTCACTGCCGCCAGCCGCTGGTGGTCGCACCGCCAAGACGGCGCTTTGGCTACCGAGCTGGCCACGCTGGTGCGTGCTGGCGACATCCGCATGCTGTCCTCAGACACCTGCAGCATCTGCGCTTCGGCACGCGCGTGGTTCACCGCACACCGCATTGCCTTCAGCGAATGCAGCATCGAGCGAGACCCGGTTTGCCGGCAAGACTTTGCTGCCACGCTGGCGCCCGGCACGCCGGTGCTGCTGGTGCGCGGCAAACCCCAGGTGGGCTTCAACCCCGAACGTTTGCGGGCCGCGTTTTCAGGCGTCAGTGGATAGCGCTTCGGGGCAGTGCCAGGGCATCACCAGCCGACCGTCAGCACCGGGCAGCGCTTCGATGGTGATGCGCGGCGCCTGCGACACGACGCTGCCGAAGATGGTGGCAAAGGCCACGTCGGCCGCATCGCGCCCGGTGCCAAAGCGCACAAAGCCCATCGGGATGGCGGTGCCTGACGGGTCGAAGATGTACCAGCGGTTGCCCAGGTAGACCTCGACATAGGCGTGGAAGTCGGTGGGGCCCAGGGCCGGGTCGGCGCCGTAGTCAATGCCGGTGGTGAAGCGCGCCGGGATGTTGCTGGCCCGGCAAAGCGCAATCATCAAATGCGCAAAGTCGCGGCACACGCCCACGGTTTCGAGCAGCGTGTCGACCGCCGAGGTGTTGGCGTTGGACGTGTTGGGCGTGAAGGCCGTGCGCTGCAAGACCCAGTCGCGTATGCCTTGCACGCGCCCATAACCCGGCCACTGCTGACCGAATTCACGCATCGCCAGGCGGTGCAGGCGGTCGCTTTGGCAGTAGCGGCTGGGGTAGATGCTGCCCAGCACTTTGGTCGGCAGCATCGCCACCGGCACCTCGGCAATCTGGCTCGGGTCGGCCATGTGGTGGTTCAGGTCGACGGTGGCGCTGTAGTACACGCTCAGTGGCCCGGCCATCGCGCTGATGCGCAAGTAACGATTCAAAGTGACAGGGTCGGTATCCACCCGCGTGGCCACGTTCTGGTTCACCACCAGCGTTTCTTCCAGCACATGCTGGCGTTCGGTGTGGGCGGCGTGGATGTTGAAAATGAAGTCGCTGCCAGGGCTCAGCACCTGGTAGTCAAGCTCGAGGGTCAGGCGCAAGCGAATCATGGGGTGCGCTTCCTGGTATTGGTCTGAAAAACGGTCTGAAAGAACATGAAGGCTCCTTTGAGCGTGAGTCTGGCGCTGTTCAGGTTGCGTGTCTGTGCGCCAGATGCCGCAGGCTGCTGCGCGCGCGGGCGGGCCCCTACAAGCCCAGCCGCGAAAGCGCGCCGCGCCCCTGGCGCACCAGCACCGGCGCGTCGCCGCTGTAGTCAATCACGGTGGTCGGCTCCATCGCGCAGGCGCCAGCGTCCACCACCGCTTGCAACACCTTCTGGAAACGGTCGCGGATCTCGCCCGCGTCGTTCAATGGCAGTGTGTCGCCGGGCGCAATCAGCGTCGTGGCCAGCAGCGGTTCACCGAACAAGGCCAGCAGTTCCTGCGTCACTTGGTGGTCGGGCACACGCAGGCCGATGGTGCGCCGGCTGGGGTGCGAAAGCCGCCGCGGCACTTCCTTGGTGGCTTCCAGGATGAAGGTATAGGGCCCGGGTGTAGCCAGCTTCAGCAGCCGGTACTGGCGGTTGTCGACACGCGCAAAGCGCGCCAACTCGCTCAAGTCCTTGCACAGCAGCGTCAGATGGTGTTTGTCGTCGACCTGCCGTATGCGGCGCATGTTTTCTGCCGCCGTCTTGTCGTCCAGCCGGCACACCAGCGCATAGCTGCTGTCGGTGGGCACGGCGGCAATGCCACCTTCGCGCAGGATTTGCGCGGCCTGCTTCAAAAGGCGAGGCTGCGGGTTTTGGGGGTGGACTTCAAACAGTTGCGACACGAGGGTGCAAAGTCTCTCGGGGCCGGTGCGTCAGGCCGCCACAACCACCGGAATTTTACCGATCCGGGCCTGCCATTCCTTGGGCCCCGTGGTGTGCACGCTGGTGCCATCGGCACTCACGGCCACCGTCACCGGCATGTCTTGCACATCGAATTCGTAGATCGCTTCCATGCCCAGGTCGGCAAAGCCCACCACCCTGGCGTGTTTGATCGCCTTGGCCACCAGGTAAGCGGCGCCGCCCACCGCCATCAGGTAAGCGCTGCCGTGTTTCTTGATGGCCGCGATGCCCACCGGGCCCCGCTCGGCCTTGCCGATCATGCTGATGAGGCCGGTCTGCGCCAGCATCATCTCGGTGAACTTGTCCATCCGCGTGGCGGTGGTCGGGCCGGCCGGGCCCATCACTTCGTCACGCACCGGGTCGACCGGGCCGACGTAGTAGATGACGCGGTTGGCAAAGTCCACCGGCAGCGCTTCTCCCTTGGCCAGCATGTCCTGGATGCGCTTGTGCGCGGCGTCGCGCCCGGTCAGCATCTTGCCGGACAACAGCAGCGTTTGGCCGGGCTTCCAGCCCGCCACTTCGGCGCGTGTCAGCGTGTTGAGATCGACCTTCTTCGACTTGTTGTAGTCGGGCGCCCAGTGCACATCGGGCCACAGGTCCAGGCTCGGCGGTTCCAGATACGCTGCGCCAGAGCCGTCCAGCACGAAGTGGGCGTGGCGCGTGGCGGCGCAGTTCGGAATCATGCCCACCGGCTTGCCGGCAGCGTGCGTGGGGTACATGGCGATCTTCACGTCCAGCACGGTGGTCAAGCCGCCCAGGCCTTGCGCGCCGATGCCCAGGGCGTTGACCTTCTCGTACAGCTCAATGCGCAACTCTTCCAGCTTGCTTTGTGGCCCACGTTGCAGCAGTTCGTGCATGTCGATGGGCTCCATCAACACTTCCTTGGCCAGCAGCATGGCCTTCTCGGCGGTGCCGCCGATGCCGATGCCCAGCATGCCCGGCGGGCACCAGCCGGCGCCCATCGTCGGCAACGTCGCTAGCACCCAGTCGACGACGCTGTCGCTCGGGTTCAGCATCACCAGCTTGCTTTTGTTTTCACTGCCACCGCCTTTGGCCGCCACTTGCACGTCGACCGTGTTGCCGGGCACCACCGTCATGTGGATGACGGCCGGCGTGTTGTCGCCGGTGTTCTTGCGCGCGAAGTTCGGATCGTTCACGATGGACGCACGCAGCACGTTGTCGGGGTTCAGGTAGCCGCGGCGCACGCCTTCGTTGACGGCGTCTTCGATAGAGCCTGGAAAGCCCTCGAAGCGCACGTCCATGCCGATCTTCAGGAACACGTTGATGATGCCGGTGTCCTGGCAGATGGGCCGGTGGCCTTCGGCGCACATGCGGCTGTTGGTCAAGATCTGCGCAATCGCATCCTTGGCCGCCGGGCCCTGCTCGCGTTCGTAGGCGCGGGCCAGGTGGGCGATGAAATCGGCCGGATGGTAGTAGCTGATGTATTGCAGCGCGGCGGCCACCGATTCGACCAGATCGGCGTGCTTGATGAGGGTGATGGTGTTGCTCATGGTGGGGCTCGCGGCGGTGGGCAGTGGCGGGGGATCAGGGGCAATCCCGATGCCCGAAATTGTAGAGGGCGCACCATCATGGCCAGCGTGGCGCGTCAGGTGCCCGTCAGAGCGCCGCCTTAGCTTCCCACGTCAAAGAGACTCGAACAGCTTCATCCATCGCGCAGGAGACAAAAATGTCCAACGAACACGCCACCGAACTGAAAACCCACCTGCCGCCGGCCGCGCTGGTGGCCGCCGCCCGGGTCTCGGGCATGGCCGCCTACGAGGCCCTGGTGGCCGAAGCCGAGGCCGACCACGAGGCTTTCTGGGCCCGGCTGGCGCGCGAGTTCGTGACCTGGAAAACGCCGTTCACGAAGGTGCTGGACAGCAGCCACGCGCCGTTTTTCAAGTGGTTCGAGGACGGCACGCTGAACGTGTCTTACAACTGTCTGGACCGCAATGTGGAGCGTGGGCTGGGTGACAAGACGGCGATCATCTTCGAGGCCGACGATGGTGCGGCGACCAAGGTGACCTACAGCGCGTTGCTGGCGATGGTGGGCAAGTTTGCGAACGCGCTGAAAGCCCGAGGCGTCAAGAAGGGTGACCGGGTCGTCATCTACATGAGCATGAGCGTGGAAGGCGTGGCCGCCATGCAGGCTTGCGCGCGCATCGGTGCCATCCATTCGGTGGTCTTTGGCGGCTTCAGCGCACAGAGCGTGCGCGACCGCGTGCAGGACGCCGGCGCCGTGATGATCATCACCGCCGACGAACAAGCGCGCGGTGGCAAGAGCCTGCCTTTGAAGAGCATTGTTGATGAGGCCATCGCTTTGGGCGGCTGCGAGACGGTGCAAAACGTCATCGTCTACAAGCGCACCGGCGGCAACATCGCCTGGCACCCGGCGCGCGACCGCTGGCTGCACGAAGAAATGGCCGGCCAGAGCGCGCTGTGTGAACCCGAATGGGTCAGCGCCGAACACCCGCTGTTCCTGCTCTACACCAGCGGCAGCACCGGCAAGCCCAAGGGTGTGCAGCACAGCAGCGGCGGGTATTTGTTGCACGCAGCACTGACCACTGCGTGGACCTTCGACCTCAAGCCTGACGATGTGTTCTGGTGTACGGCCGACATTGGCTGGGTCACCGGCCACAGCTACATCACCTATGGCCCGCTGGCTTTGGGCGGCACGGAAATCGTCTTCGAAGGTGTGCCCACATTTCCCGATGCCGCGCGTTTCTGGAAGACCATCGAGAAGCACAAGGTGAGTATTTTCTACACCGCGCCGACGGCCATCCGTTCACTCATCAAGGCCGCCGAAGGCAACGATGCCGTACACCCGAAACACAGCGATTTGTCTTCGCTGCGCATCCTGGGCAGCGTCGGTGAGCCCATCAACCCAGCCGCCTGGGAGTGGTACTACGAACACATCGGCGGCAGCCGCTGCCCCATCGTCGACACCTTCTGGCAAACCGAGACCGGCGGCCATGTCATCACGCCGCTGCCGGGTGCCACGCCGATGGTGCCGGGTTCGTGCACGCTGCCCTTCCCGGGCATTGCCGCGGCCATCGTCGATGAAACGGGTGCCGATGTGCCCAACGGCAGCGGCGGCATCCTGGTCATCAAGAAGCCCTGGCCGAGCATGATCCGCACGATTTATGGCGACCCCGAGCGCTTCATCCAAAGCTACTACCCGCCCGAGCTGAAGGGCTACTACCTGGCTGGCGACGGTGCCATCCGCGACAAGACCACCGGCTACTTCACCATCACCGGCCGCATCGACGATGTGCTGAACGTCAGCGGCCACCGCATGGGCACGATGGAGATCGAGTCCGCGCTGGTCAGCTGCACCGAACTGGTGGCCGAAGCGGCGGTGGTGGGCCGCCCCGACGAAACCACGGGCGAGGCCATATGCGCCTTCGTGGTCTTGAAGCGCTCGCGCCCCACAGGCGATGAAGCGAAGAAGATTGCGACCGAACTGCGCAACTGGGTGGCCAAGGAAATTGGCCCCATCGCGAAGCCCAAAGACATTCGCTTCGGCGACAACCTGCCCAAGACCCGCAGCGGCAAGATCATGCGGCGTTTGCTGCGTTCGATAGCCAAGGGCGAGGCGATCACGCAGGACACATCGACTTTGGAAAATCCGGCGATCCTGGATCAATTGACGCAGGCGAATTGATACAGGGTCGGCAGGCCTTGCGCTACAGTGCCCGCAGGAGCGTGCGCCATGCCCATGGTTTTTGCCGGAGTGTTGTTGCTGGTCGCCTGGTGGGCCGACATCGGGCCCTTCGGCAGGCTGCCATGGTGGGCGGTAGCGCTGCCTTTCGTCATCGCCGTGCTGTGGTGGCACTTCGCCGACACCAGCGGCTGGACGCAGCGCCGCGTGATGGAAAAGATGGAACGCCGCAAGGCCGAGCGGCGTGAAAAAGCGATGGATGCGCTGGGCCTGAGCCACCGCCGCGAACGCCAGGTGACGAAGGCGCGTGAAGACGCAGCGCGTCGTTCATCGGCCGACCCCACGCAGCAGGCCGATACACAGCCGCCACCGCCGCCGCGGCCAGACCCGCGGCTTTAGCCCTCAGCACCTTTCGTCGGGGCAGGGCGCTCTACTCGCCGTCCAGCACTGCACCGCGGCTGGCGGTGTTCGCATGGCGCGCGAACTTGCCCAGCACACCGCGCGTGTAGCGCGGCGCCGGCTGCCGCCACAGCGCACGGCGGCGCGTTATCTCGGCTTCATCGACATTCAGATGCAGCAGCAACTGGTGGGCGTCGATGGTGATGGTGTCGCCTTCCTGCACCAGCGCAATCAGCCCGCCGGCATAGGCTTCTGGCGCCACATGGCCCACCACCATGCCCCAGGTGCCGCCCGAGAAACGACCGTCGGTGATGAGGCCCACGCTCTCGCCCAGGCCCTGGCCTATCAAAGCGCCGGTGGGGGCCAGCATCTCGGGCATGCCCGGCCCGCCCTTGGGGCCCAGGTAGCGCAGCACCATCACGTCACCGGCCACGATCTGCTTGGCCATGATGGCGGCCAGCGCACTCTGCTCGTCGTCAAAGACCCGCGCCGGCCCGGTGATAACGGGGTTCTTCAGCCCGGTGATCTTGGCCACGCAGCCTTCGGGGCTGAGATTGCCGCGCAGGATGGCCAGGTGGCCGTGCGCGTACATCGGCTTCGTGATCGGGCGGATGACATCCTGGTCGGCGCGCAGCGCGGGCAGCGGGGCCAGGTTTTCTGCCACCGTCTTGCCAGTGATGGTGATGCAATCGCCATGCAGCAGGCCGGCGTCCAGCAGCACCCTCATGACGGCGGGTATGCCGCCGGCGCGGTGCAGGTCTATGGCCAGGTACTTGCCGCTGGGTTTCAGGTCGCACAGCACCGGCGTCTTGCGGCGGATGCGTTCGAAGTCGTCGATGGTCCACTCCACTTCCGCGGCATGTGCGATGGCCAAAAAGTGCAGCACCGCATTCGTGCTGCCGCCAGTGGCCATGATGACGGCGACGGCGTTTTCAATCGCCTTCCTGGTGACGATGTCGCGCGGCTTCAGGTCGGCCTTCACCGCTTGCACCAGCGCCCGCGCGGCATCTTGTGTGTGCGCGACGATGGCGTCTTCGACATTGGCCAGGGTCGATGTAAAGGGCAGGCTCATGCCGAGTGCTTCGAAGGCCGAACTCATGGTGTTGGCGGTGTACATGCCGCCGCAACTGCCCGTGCCCGGGATGGCGCGGCGTTCGATCTGTTGAAAATCTTCTTCCGACATCTTGCCGGCGCTGAACTGGCCTACCGCTTCAAAGACACTGACAATGTTCAGGTCCTGGCCCTTGTACCTGCCGGGCAGGATGGTGCCGCCGTAGACGTAGATGGCGGGCACGTTGGCGCGCAGCATGCCCATCATGCCGCCGGGCATGTTCTTGTCGCAGCCGCCGATGACCAGCACGCCGTCCATCCACTGGCCACCCACGCAGGTCTCGATGCAGTCGGCGATCACTTCGCGCGAGACCAGGCTGTACTTCATGCCTTCGGTGCCCATCGCCATGCCGTCGGAAATCGTCGGCGTGCCGAAGACCTGCGGGTTGGCGCCGGCTTCTTTCAGCGCAACGATGGCGGCGTCGGCCAGGCGCTGCAGGCCGCTGTTGCACGGCGTGATGGTGCTGTGGCCGTTGGCCACGCCGATCATTGGCTTGCCGAAGTCGCCTTCGGTGTAGCCCATGGCGTAGTACATGCTGCGGTTGGGCGCGCGGGCCACGCCTTCGGTGATGTGCTTGCTGCGGCGGTTGATGCTCATGCGGGGTCCTTCGGTGCGCTGTGGGCGCGCTTTTGGTGGGCTTTCTGGCTGGCGCGCGGATTATCGGTCGGTGCCCGGACACGATAGACAATCGCTGGCTTTGATGAGGACGCCACCGATGCTCGTGCATCCGCAATTCAACCCCGTGGCGCTGTCGCTGGGGCCGCTGCAAATTCACTGGTATGGGCTCACCTACCTGGTCGCCTTTGCACTGTTCATGTGGCTCGCACTGCGCCGCATACGCCTGCCGCATCTGCTGCCGTTGGGCTGGCACCGCAGGGATATTGAGGACATGCTGTTTTACGGCGTGCTGGGCGTGGTGCTGGGCGGGCGGCTGGGCTATGTGGTGTTTTACAAGCTCGATGAATACATCAAACACCCACTGGATATTTTTGCGGTCTGGAAGGGCGGCATGGCCTTTCACGGCGGGCTGCTGGGCGTCATCGTGGCCATGGCCTTGTTTGCGCGGGCCCGCGGCCGGCCTTTTTTGCAGGTCATGGACTTGGTGGCCCCCTGCGTGCCCACCGGCCTGGCCGCCGTGCGCCTGGGCAACTTCATCAACGGCGAGTTGTGGGGCCGCGCGGCCGATGCTTCGCTGCCCTGGGCCATGGTCTTTCCGCAAAGTGGCAGCATGATCCCGCGCCACCCTTCGCAGCTGTACCAGTTCGCGCTGGAAGGGCTGCTGCTGTTTGCGTGTCTGTGGTTCTATGCGCGCAAGCCGCGCGGCACTGGCCAAGTGGCCGCGGCTTTTGTGTTTGGCTACGGTGTGCTGCGCTTCGCCGCAGAGTTCTTCCGCGAGCCCGATGCCTTCCTGGGCTACCTGCTACTCGGCATGAGCATGGGTCAGTGGCTGTGCGTGCCGATGATCGTCATCGGCGGCGGCCTGTGGTGGTGGTACGGCCACCGCCCACAGCCCGCGGGAGCAGCCGCATGAGGCAGATCTTTCTGGACACCGAAACCACCGGCCTGAACGCCGAGCAGGGCGACCGCATCGTCGAGATCGGCTGCATCGAACTGGACAACCGCCGCCACACCGGCCGCACGCTGCACCATTACGTCAACCCGCTGCGCAGCAGCCACCCCGACGCCGTGCGCATCCACGGCATCAGCGACGATTTCCTGGCCGACAAACCGCCGTTTGCGGCCATCGCCGATGAATTGCTGGCCTTCGTCGAAGGCGCTGAAATCATCATCCACAACGCCGCTTTCGATGTCGGGTTTCTGAACGCCGAACTCAAGCGGCTGGGTCGCGCGCCCTTTGCCATGCAGGTGCTGCGCATCAGCGACAGCCTGCTGATGGCGCGCGAACAGTTCCCGGGCAAGGCCAATTCACTGGACGCGCTGTGCAAGCGCCTCGAAGTGGATAACAGCCAACGTGAGTTGCACGGCGCTTTGCTGGATGCTGGCTTGCTGGCCGAGGTCTACCTGCGCATGACCCGCGGCCAGGGTTCGCTGGTCATCGACGACAGCGCCGCCGGCCCCGGCGGCCCGCCGCGCGCCGAAGCGGTCGATCTGCGCAGCTTTCAGTTGCCGGTGATGCAGGCCACGGCCGAGGAACGCGCCGCACACGATGCCGTGCTGGCCGACATCGACAAGGCCAGCGGTGGCAAGACGCTGTGGCGGGCGCTGTTGCCGACGGCGTCGGAAGTGGTGACATAATCATGGGCTACCGGACGCGCTGAAAACCTCAGCCGCCCCGGGCGGTTAGCTCAGCGGTAGAGCACTGCCTTCACACGGCAGGGGTCGCAGGTTCAAACCCTGCACCGCCCACCACGATGAATCAACCAGATGCGGCTCCTTCGGGGGCCGTTTTGTTTTGTCCAGGCACCACCGTGCCCGGCTGCGGTGCATCTCCCAGCCTAGGGATTTTTTTGCGCACCGCTTGCCACCAGCATCGCCGGCACGATCACGGAGTTGTCATGGCCAAAACCGTTCCCAAGCCCAGCAACGACATCGGCCTGCGCGTCATTCCGGGCGGCCTGATTCCGCAGCCGACAGGCGCCCACCAGTGGCTTGAAGTGGGGCAGGCGTTGGACGCAGAACTGCGGGCGCAGTACGGCATTGCGGCGGCTGCGCACACGGTGGCGGTGGGCTGGACCAGCATCCCGGGGCTGCAAGCGCGGCGCTTTGTGGGTGGCTCACGCCGGGTGCGTGAAAGTGCAGCGTTGGCTATGCCCACGCCACACCTGCTGGCCCCGCGTTCCAACGCGCAGTTTCTCGACCACGCCGAGCAAGATGTGGCCAACGCTTTCATCGACGCGGTCTCGGCACTGGGCGGCCAGCCCGCGCTGGATTCTGATTGGCTGCGCATCTATGTCTCGCATGCCGAAGGCCCTTGCGCCGCCTGCGCCCAGGGCCTGACCGAGCGTCAGGTCAATCCGGGTGTGTTGGGCCAACTCAGCCGCCTGTATCCGGCGCTGCTGGTGCATCTGTTTTGGCAGACCACGCAAGGCAAGCTGGGCAGCGTGATGATTGAAGACGGCGAGCGCCTGCAATAGGCGGCGGGGCCGCCGTGCGTGCAGGTGCGTGTGAGCGTGCGCATTGGCGGTGCGGCGCCTGCGCTTTCGCAAGTCCACACAACTTCCTGGCAGCGCTACGCGCGCCGGCAAGCTCGGCTCTTAAGGTTGGCCGCCGGCCGACAATGGGGTGGATACGGCGCTGCGGATGCCGGGTCGTAGCTGTGCCGCTGTAACGCGGCGCACCCGCGCCCGAAGCAGCAAGCAGCTACTTGACCGGATGCCCGCCCGGCCCCTTCTTGCCCCGCAATGAAGCCACCGCCAAGGCGCCGGGGGTCGTGCCCGCGGGCAAGCCTGGGGTGGTCGCGGGGGACTGCTTCTTTGGCTTCTTGGCTTCTTTGTTGCCGTGCTGTGCTTTGCTCATGCGGATTCCTTTTGTGCGGGATGCAGTGTGACAGGCCCGCGCCGCAGCCGGCCCGCGGGCATCACGGCCAGTGCCAAGCCCACCAACGCCCAGGTGGCCGGCTCGGGCACAGGCCCGCCCGTGCCGCCGGCCGTGGGGCACTGGTTGCTTAGCGTGTTGCTGTCCAACGTCACCGCCGCGTGCAGCGCCAGCGCGCGGCCGCACAGGATCTTGGCGGTGGTGTTCAGCGTGATGCTCTGGTCGGCCAGCACGCTGCCGGCAAACAGGGTGCCGGTGCCCAGCGTGGCCGCACTGCCGACCTGCCAGTACACATCGTCGGCGTTGCCGTTGATGACGTTCACCACCGCGTTGCTGGCACTCGTGAAGGCGCTGCCGATCTGGAACACAAACACCGCGTTGGGGTGGTTCTGGGCGTCCAAAGTGAGTGTGCCCGTGAGCTGCGCAGAAGACGCGAAGAAATAAGTTCCGGCGAAGAGCGTCAGGCCACCCAGGTCTTGGCCGGTCAGCGTTTGGCTGGGGGTCAGCGCGGCCAGGGTGTTGTAGGCCGTTAGCGAATCAGCCTGGGCCTGCTGCGCCACCGCATCGCCTTTGTGCATGGCGCCGAGCAGCGTGCTGCTGCCCGTGCCGGTGATGGCCAGACCGGGGTAGACGCCCAGATCGCCCTGCAAAGTGGTGGCGCCGGTGTTGGTGACGGTGGAAGCACCCAGCACCACAAACGCCTGCGCGCTGCCGAGCACGGCGCTGGCGGTGGCCGGGCTGGCCAGCGGCAAAGTCAGCGCCATAGCGGCCAACCATGCGCACGGTGTGCGGCGCCATACGGTAAAGGTTGCGTTCATGGCGGGCTTGCTTGGGCAGTCTGCGCGATCTGGCGCGCCGTGTCGGCGTGTGAGTGGTGCGTCGATAGCGCTTATAGGCTTAGCAAGCCTAGGCCCGAGCAAGCGCTGGCGCTGTACGACAACGCACAGACGTGCACAGACGGGCATAACGCCCAACGCCCAAAGAACGGCAGCCTCAGCTGCGCTGCAAGACGCTGTAGGCCACGGCGCCCACCACCGCGGTGATGAAGGTGCCCCAGGCCACGTCCACCAGTGCCAACTGCAGGCTCCAGGCCTTCAGCGTCACCATGTTCGTCAGGTCGTAAGTGCCATAGACCAGCAGCCCCAGCAAGGCCGCGCGCAGCACGGCTGTGCCCAGGGTGTCGGGCAGTGGGTGCAGCGCCAGCGCCAGCACACCGGCCGGGTAGCCCAGGTAGAACAACACCGCAGGCAGGACGCGGAAAGAATCTGCTGCCACGGCAGCCATTTCACGCTGGTAAAAGTTGCGCGCCACAAAGCCCAGCCACACGCCGTCCAGCGCGGCCACGGTCAACAGCGCGGCGCCGTAAGTCCAGATCCAGCGGGTCATGGCGGGTTCTCCTGCAAAAGCGTGAGCCTAATGGCAAGGCCGGGCAAGCCCGGCGCCCTGGCCCAAGACAGCCTGCTCCCGGCGCGTAGGACCAGGCCCACACCACAACCGCACAGCCACCACCGGCGTGCTGCTGCACTGGCCGACAAGGCCCAAACGCCGCCGCGGTGACGATGCCTGATCTTGCACAGCAACAGGAGACCCCCATGAACGACACCGTGCGCGTTGACGACCTGCCCACCTCTTTCGGTGCCTTCAAGCCCACCGGCCATGTCATGGTGGGCCTGCCGTCAACAGAACAAGCGGGCAGCCTGACGGGCGGCCTGCGCGCCGCGGGCTGGGCCGAAGAAGCGGTGCTGCCCTTTACGCCGCGCGAAAACGCGGCCGAGATGCAGGCCTTGATAGACAACGCCAGCGGCCTGGCCGGCTTTGGTTATGAGCTGACACTGATGCGGCGCTATGTGCAAGCCTCCCGCGAAGGCTGCCGCTGGTTGCTGGTGAAGGTGGACGGCACGGAACAGGCCGCCACGGTGGCCGCACTGGCACGCGAACAAGGTGCCGTGATGGCCGTGCACTACCGCGCGCTGACCGTCGAAGACCTGATCTGAGTGCAAAGGTTGGGGCCTCAACCGAAGCGGTGGTGGTTCTCCGGCGCTGAAAGCTGCGAAGCAGGCAAGGCACCTGATTGCAACTTGGGCCTTTCGTAGATCTAAGTGTTTTCCCGTACAACATTAGGTTCAAAGCACCATACTGCCGACATCAACCAATACGCGGGCCCTGCTACAAACTGGGGGGGTGCCGGAATTGCAATGTCACAAGCCAATGAACTCACCGTAGCATTCGCTTCGGGTGCAGCACCCGCGAGACCCCAACGATCTTGTAGGAGAGCTTATGAGCAAGCAATTGATGGCAGGCGCCTTCATCCTCATTGCCGCCGCAGGGCACGCTGGTGCCGCCACCTACGCACTTTCGCCAGACGGCTTGTCCGTCGTCCGTATTGTTTCGTCGACAGCGCTCGCAGCCACTACATTCAATACCGCTTTGCTGCCAGCCGGCTACACGACGACGACGGCAGCCGGTGGCGCGGTGGCAATCTCCACCTATGAAGCCGGATACAGGGGCGGGAATGGTGGCGGTCACATTGAAGCCCTGTTTACGCCGGCCGCGGCGCCACCCGCTGGATCGACACTCAGATGGGCCCAAGTCATTACCACGAATGATCCGCTGGGGGGCAAAGTTTCGCCTTATCTTGACACCCATCTGCCGGCAGGCGGTGGCGTATTTTATGACTGGGCCGGTTCCACCACGCCTTTGGCTTCCGGGCAACTGCCTTTCTATGATTTTTCAACGCGCAGCCCAGCCGACCTCGCAACGATAAATCCGATTACCTGGAATGCGAGCCTTTACCCCACCGTGGTAAACGCAGCCAACAATATTGAAGTCCATGCCGGCGTGAGTTGGGGATGGAATATGAAAAAGGCGCCAGTCGGGACGGCTTCGGCGATATTTACAAATCCAGCACCTGGCACGGCTACCGTGACGGGCGTGGGCACCAGCAGTTTTAGCTGGGGCACGGGTGATCCCAGTTCGCTGACCTTCGCGGGCAGCGCTTTTGATGCAACGCCGGGAACAAAATTCAAGATCGGAACGCTGACCTTCCACAATGGCACCATCGCGGCAAACTCTGGCGCAGATTCGGTCGACTTCGAGGCGCCGCTTCATTTCACCAACATCCCTGAGCTCGATTTCATCTTCAAGACGAAGTTTACGTTGGTCAACACGCCGAATATCGACGGCGATCCAGCGGCCAGCGCCGATCAAGTGGTCATCGGAAGTTTTGGCTACACTTTCAATGTACTTGAAGGCGTCACGGCGTCGGTGGACGTGATGGCGACACTCAACACCTCCCTGGTCGGCACACCAGGCCATATTTCAGCAGATGGTTCTGATTTTGATTCAAGCCCGCTGGACCGCAGCCCCACTTTCGTGGTCGGAGATATAAGCCTGGCAAACGCCACAGGGGGCGGGTTCATCACTCAAGTACCTGAACCGGCCAATTGGTTGTTATTGATGGCTGGAATTACTTTCATATATTTCAGAAAGCGCTTTGCGAGGCATCTGTAGCCAGCGAGAACTTGTGGGAAAAAAAACCGTTCTTGCCGTGACTTTGGCCGCAGTACTTTTTCCATTGAAGTTGTTGGCTGGTGACGGTTTGCTTTTTGAAATGACCGGGCCAAGAGATGGCGCGTTGCCTGATTTCTTTATCTCTGTCGGTCAGCTGTCCAAAACAACCCGGCAGACGATCTACGTGACTCCAGAGGCATATGCAAATATCGCCTCTCTTGTTTCGAGTACGGGCTCCAATACCGCGAAAGTCAACCAGCAAGTATTCTCGATTACCGAGTTCAGAGATGCTGTGCGAAAGCCGCCGTCATTTATTGCAGACAAAGCCGTTGGCGACATCATGCGTGGAATTATTTTGATGTACCGGGCGCAAGGCCAATCATTGCCTGAAATCGTGCCCGAAATCGCCGCCAGTCTGCCCTAGGCGAGACCAGGCCGGGCTGGTCGGCCGAAGCGGCACCCGGCAGCCCGCTTGTCGTATGCAGACGCTGGGTGCCGCAAGGCTCTGGCCAATCCCGATGGGGCACACTCATGCCCTATGGGACCTCTTCAAGGACTGCGGGTGATCGAGCTCGCAAGCATCGGCCCGGTGCCGATGTGCGGCATGCTGCTGGCCGATCTGGGCGCCGATGTGGTGCGTGTCGATCGCCTGCAAGACAGCGGCCTGGGCCTGGCGATGGCGCCGCGTTTTGATGTCAACGCCCGTGGCCGCCGTTCTGTGGCCATCGACTTGAAAGCCCCCGTCGGGCGCGACGCCGTGCTGCGCCTGGCGGACACTGCCGACGTGCTGCTGGAAGGCTTGCGGCCTGGCGTTATCGAAAAGCTGGGCCTGGGCCCGGCGGTGTGCCAGGCACGCAACCCGCGGCTGGTGATGGGGCGCATGACGGGCTTCGGCCAGACCGGGCCGCTGGCCGCGGCGGCCGGGCACGACCTGAACTACATCGCACTCACTGGCGCGCTGCATGCCATTGGCGTGGCAGGTGGCAAGCCCATGCCGCCGCTGAACCTGGTGGGCGACTATGGCGGTGGCGCGCTGTACCTGGCCTTTGGCGTCATGGCCGCGTTGTTCGAACGCCAGCGTTCGGGCCTGGGCCAGGTGGTTGATGCAGCGATGGTCGACGGCGCGGCCTCGCTGGCCAGCATCTTCTACGGCCTGCAGGCGGCCGGCAACTGGGACCAGGGCCGCGGCGAGAACCTGCTGGACGGTGGCGCGCCGTTCTACGACACCTACGAGGCCGCAGACGGCCGCCACATCAGCCTGGCGGCGCTGGAACCCAAGTTCTTCGCACCACTGGCACAGGCCCTGGCGCTGGACGAACGCTTTGTGAAGCGCCAGTACGACCGCCGCCTGTGGCCCGAGATGCGCGCCGCCATCGCCGCCGCCGTGCGCCAGCACCCGCGCGACGAATGGTGCCGCCGGCTGGAAGGCAGTGACGCCTGCTTCGCCCCGGTGCTCAGTTTTGAAGAAGCGCCGCTGCATGCCCACGCGCGCGCGCGGGGCGCTTTTGTGACCGTCGATGGTGTCGTGCAGCCGGCCCCCGCGCCGCGCTTTGCACGCACCCCCGCAGACCATCCGCGGCCTGCGCCGGCACTGGGCCAGCACACCCACGAGGTGCTGCGTGAAGCGGGTTTCGGCGCCGATGAGATTGCCGCCTTGCTGGCCGCCGGCGCCGCAGCGGTGGCGGCATGAGCGCCGCAT
This sequence comes from Betaproteobacteria bacterium, assembly GCA_031371275.1. Classification (GTDB taxonomy): domain Bacteria; phylum Pseudomonadota; class Gammaproteobacteria; order Burkholderiales; family Burkholderiaceae_C; genus Rubrivivax. The sequence goes on along the minus strand of JANMJI010000122.1, from coordinate 167 downwards.
ATCAAGCCCCCAAGGATGCGCGCGCAGCAGCGTCGCTGTTGTTGCTGCGCGATGGCCCCCAAGGCCTGGAAGTGCTGATGATGCGCCGAGCTGAGCGGGCGGGTGACTTTCGCAGCGGCGCGGCCGTCTTCCCGGGGGGCCAGTTGGATTTGCGCGACCGTGCCGCC
>JANMJI010000058.1:0-7937 GCA_031371275.1 Betaproteobacteria bacterium | reverse complement strand
CGAACTTCCAGCGGTTCTTTGACGATGCCGTGGAACAGCAGCACCTGGTAGAGCAGCGGGTCGCGCACGGCGCTGCGCAGCGCTGCGGCTGCCGCCTCATTGCCCTTCAGCGCCCTGACCAGACGTTTGATCGCTTCGGCGTTCAATTCTTCAATGCCCGTTTTGATGGCGCCAAGCACCGCCTGGTGCGCCGGTTCCCAGCCCTGGGCCAGGGCTTCCAGGCGGGCCAATTCGTTGGCACGGCGCGCCAATTCAGCAGCCGACTCGGCGTGTGCCGTCTCAAGGTCGGGCGGGGTGTCGCGGGCGGTCATGGCGGCGGGCTGGAGTTGGCGCTCACGCGTACTTCAAGTCCTTGAACAGCAGCGGCTGTATGAAGCCACCGACGACCGAAGCGACGACCACGCCGACCAATGGCGAAGCCAACCAGCCGACGACCAGCAGCAAGGCCAGGCAGACGCCGAAGCCCTTGAGCCACTGCGCCAGCACGTCGCGGTTGTCGCGGAACAGCCTGCCGGCGAAGAACAGCTTCACCGAGTTCACGAACATGTCGAGCATGGGGCGGCTCCTTCAGCGCACGAAGTAAAGAACACCGAGGCCGACGATGACCGCCGGCAGCGCTGCGGTGGGCCCGAAGAAGGCGCCCATCATCGCGGCCAGGCCGGCGCCCAATGCATCGGCGCCTATCTTCATGCCACTGGCCGCGCCCGCCGCCAAGGCCAGCACCAGCGCCAGCGCCAGCATTCCCAGCAGACTGATCAACGTCATTGCGTAAACTCCATGAGCGGAAACAAAATCAATTGCAGGGCGTCAATTGGTCAATTCAACCGTTGCCGGCGCTGTGCCAGTTCGGCTTCGATCTCGCTGGCCGCATCTGCCATCAGCGCGGCCTTGTCGCTGTCGCCGTGTTGGGCAAACAGGGCACCGGCTTCGCGCGTCAAGGCCAGCGCTTCGCTCAACGGGTCGGCGGGGCCGGCGCCGGGGTTGGCGCCGGCGGGCACAGGCTGCGTCGGGTCGGGCACCAGCCAGCGCAGCACGTTGGCTTTGTTGGCAATCGTGTTGGCGTATTCGGCCGGCGTGTCGCGCACGTTGCGCACCCGCAGTGCCTCGTCGTAGGCGGCCAGCGCACGCAGGTGGTTTTCCAGCACATGGCCGCTGCTGACGCCTTGCAGCGCATTGCCCAGGTTGTTGTTGATCATCGCGTACTCACTGGGATGGTCGATCAGGTTGATGACCTTGAGCACTTCCTCAAACGACTGCACGGCCAAGGCTTCGCGCATGCGGCCGGTCTCGTCAGTCACCGGCATGGCCAGATAGGCGATGGCCAGGTTGTTGTGCAGCACCGCGTATTCCTGCGGATAGGTCTCGCGCCCGAAGACACGCAGCGAACGGTGGTAAGCGGCGATGGCATCGGTGATGCGGCCACGGCCCAGGCCTGTCAGTGCCTGCAACACCAGGCCCTGGTTCAACTCAAGTTCGGCCACTTCTTCAGGCTGGCCTTGTTTTTGCAATGTTTCCAGCGCCGTGCGAAAACATTGCAGCGCGCGTTCAAGGCTTTGCGTGCCGCCGTCGGGCATGGCCTGAAGCGCCGTGCCCATGCGCGCCATGATGCGCGCGCGCAGCAGCACGGCCTGCGGCGGTGCGGTGTCGCGCGCCCTTTCGTACAGGCTCACGGCATCCAGCAACTGCTGCGGTGATTTGGGCCTCGACTGCAGGCCCATGGCGATTTCCATCAGCATTTCCGCGCGTTCTTCTGGCAGCACGTCGGCGTCTTCGGCCGCCAGCAGCGCGGCTTCGAATTGCGTGTTCGACAGGGTGGTGGGCATGAAGGACAAGATGCACTTTCCGCGAGCGGCGCCGCAGCGGCGCCGCGTTCAAGCCAATCTAGCGACCTGGCGGTGCAGCGTCAACATGGTATGCGAGCGCAAAGATAGTTTGCATACCGCCGCCAGACACCGTCAGGCACCGTCGGCAGCAGCACGGGCGGCGTTTCAGGCGTGGGGCGCGCCCAAGCCTTCAATCAACAGCGCGCCGGCTTCGCTCAACCAGCGCACCTCGAACTCGGCTTCGGCGCCGAACGCGTCAAGGCCCAGGCTGGCCAGGAAGTCGGGCGCCAGCAAGACCCTGTCACCGCGCAAGTTGCGCTGCTTCAGCAACATGCCGCCGGCCACCGGCCCGCGCAGCGGCAACAGCAAGACCTGGCCGTCGCGGGCGATGAGCGCGGCCGAATCGATACCGCCCAGATACAGCGCGTAGGTGTCGTGCGGCACCAGCACGCGGCCACCACCGACCGACACCCTGTGTTTCACCGCGGCGCGACGGCCAGCCTTTCGCGAATGCTGGTCGCGATGTGCCCGCAGACCTGTTCCACCGCACGCGCCACTGGCGCTGTCAATTCCGTGCCCAGTTGCAAGCAACCGGCTTCGATGAGATAGACCGTCAGGTCAGCGGGAAAATTGTCGCCGAAGATGCGGCGGCCGGCGTGCACAGCGTGGTCCCAGCGAAAGTCATGCAGGCTGTAGCCCGGCACATGCGCGGTGTCTATCTCGGCGCCCGGCAGCTTGAAGATGGCGCCAGCCTCTGAACCACTGCGGCAGGCGTCGACGATGACCAGGGCACTGGCACCGCGCGCCTGGAACATCACTTCCATGCCGCCGGTGCCGGCGTCAAACAGCCTCACTTGGGCGGGTAGGTCGTTCTTGAAGTGCTCGCGCAGGGCCTGGATGACGCGCGCACCGGCCGCGTCGTCGCTGCGGTTCAGGTTGCCACAACCGATGACGACCAGCATGGTGGGAAGTTGCTCAGATCAGATCAAATCCGCCAGACGATGCACGACCATTGCACTTCCACGGGCAGCATCAATTCGGGCAGGTTGCAAAAGCGCCGGTGCCGTTCGTAGTTGATGCAACTTGAGCACGCACGTTCGATGCTGTCTTCGTCGTCCTTGAGCACATAGGGAAGCAGCGTTAAGCCGCTGATCCTCAGCTTGCCGGCCAGATCGTCGGGGCTCAGACCTTGCAGCCTGCGCACGATTGAGTTGAACGATTCCTGAGCCAGCGCCTGCGCGGGGGGCAGCGGGCTGATGGCGCCGCGCGAAAGCAGTTTGGCGATGTGATCGCGTGTCTCGTCGTCGGAAGGTGTTGGCATGGGCTTCCTTCATATGCGCCACAGCCTGCACCACCAGTCGGGCTCGACCGGCACCGCCAGTTCTGGCAGGTCGCACCACTTGCGGTGTACCAGGTAGTACATGCATTCCTGGCATCGCATCTGGTCGGGGCCATACGGCTTGTCGGCAAACCCAGTCAGTATCAACTTGCCTTTCAAGTCACCCGGCGCCAAATCGCGCACCTGCGCCAGCAACTGGCCGAATTCCTTGTCGGTTTCAGGGAAGGGCTCCAATTGCGTTTTCAGCCCGGCCGCCATCATGGCGCCGATCTGTCCCCGCAGTTGGTCATCGTCAGTGGTGGACATCGCGTTCGTCTCCTCGTATCGGCCGCGCCCGCCAGATTGTCCGGCAGGCGCTTTGGAGGAGCCGGGTTCACCCAATGCGAAAGCGCGCCAGTTCTCCCCCGGTCTTCGCATCATGCGCATGCACGGTGCACACCAGGCAAGAGTCGAAGGAGCGCGCGACATGGCCCACTTCCACGGGGTCGCTGGCGTCGGCAATGGGCGCGCCGATCAGCGCTTCTTCAATCGGGCCGCGCACCTGCTTGCCGTCGCGTGGGCCCACGTTCCAGGTGGTGGGCGCAATGATCTGGTAATTCTTGATCTTGCCGTCCTTGACTTCTATCCAATGGCACAGCGCGCCGCGTATCGCCTCGGTGGCACCCCAGCCGCGGCCATCGCGTTCCTTGGGCTTGATGTACCAGGCGTCGTTGAGCTTGAATTCGCGCAGGCAATGTTCGGCCTGGCGGTAGAGCTTGATGGTTTCGTGCATGCGCGCAATTTGCCGCAGGTGCAGGCTGGCGCCACCCATCTTCTTGAACATGTCCAGCACCAGCGGGTCGTAATGCTGCCAACTCTCGCCATGCTTGCCGCCGGCCACCATCTGGCGCGCGAAAGGCCCGGCTTCCAGGCGGCCGAAATCGGCGTGGGTGACCGCAGTGGCCCACGAGTACTTGCCATTGAAGTCGGCGGCGTTGTTCTGGATCGGCTTGGTCGTGCGGTCGAAGGGGTGCTGATCGCCAGCGCTGTCTTCGTCGTACCAGGCATGCATGACGTTTTCGCGCGCGAACTTCTGGTCCATCAGCGTGTGCGTGTCAGACACCGAATCGTAGACACCGCTCTTCATGATGAGCGCTGCATTGCGGCCTTCGATGGTCGGCTTTTGGTACTTGTCTTCGTGCGGCAGATAGCCCCAGCTAATGTACTTGCCCACGCCGGCACCGTATTTGTCCAGCCCCACATCCAGACCCATCTTCCAATAGAAACCGAGGTCTGAATTGGCGTGCGCCGGCGATTCGTCCAACCAGACCATGAAGTCGTCATAACTCTTGATCTGCTCGTAACGTTCCAGCTTGCAGCCCAGCCAGCACGATTCCAGCCAGTTGATCTTGAAGTATTCGAGAATGGCCCAGGCCCGCGTCACGTCGGTCAGCGTCGGCGCGCACATCACGCCGCCGGGCACCATATAGCTGGAATGCGGCCATTGGCCACCCAGCAAGGCGTAAATCTCAACCGGCTTGCCAGAGATCGTGACGCCCAATTCATACGACGTGCCGGTAAAAGGCGCAAAACGTTTGCAGGCTTCGGCGTAGTACTTGCTGTGCTGGTATTTCTTGTTCGTAAGATCGATGGCGTAAAGGCCATAGAAGTAACGCGGCTGGCTTTGCAGGCTTTCAACAATCTGGCCCAAATTGCGCGCCAGGATGGCGTTGCGGGGCACCTCGGTTTGCCAGGCGGTGTCCAGCGCCCAGGCCGCGCAGGTCAGGTGTGATGCACCGCAAATGCCGCAGGCGCGGGGCGTCACCACCAGCCCGGCCTGCGGGTCTTTGTCGCGCAGGATGACTTCAAAACCGCGAAACAGTTCGGCCTGCGTCCAGGCGTTGACAACATGGCCGTCTTGGATGTCGACGCGAATGTCAAGGTCGCCCTCAACGCGGCCGACCGGGGAAATATCGAGTGTTTGAATGGCTGACATGAAGATTCCTTGTTAGACCACAAAGATGTCTTGTTCGGCCCAGCGTGGCGCCGCGTTCTTGGCCGCGCTGGTGAGCGCGATGTAGCCCTTCTTGTCAACACCCAGCGGTAATTCCCTGGGCACGCCCATCACGGTCTGGGTTTTGAATACCGTGCCGGGTGCCAGGTCGAAGAACGGGAATTCGGGCTCGGTGCAGCCCATGCATGGCATACCGGCGCGTGTTTTGCTGGATTGCCGGTTCCACAAGATGCGGTTGCACGGCGAATGCGTCATGGGCCCGCGGCAACCCAGGTCATAGAACAAGCAGCCCTTGCGCTGGCCGAATTCGGTGGCGCTGACCTTGTAGGCAAAGTGCATGTTGCGCGTGCAACCGGTCTGCGTGAAGCTCTGGAAAAAGGTCTTCGGGCGCTGGAATTCGTCCAGGCCGATGTCGCCGGCGCGGCCGGTGGCCACGGCCACGACGATTTGCGTGATCCAGTCCGGGTGGGCCGGGCAGCCCGGCACATTGATGACCGGCAGGCCTGACTTGGATATGAAGTTGTCACCGAGATAGCCGCCCTTGGCGCGTTTGAGGAATTGCAGCCCTTTCGATTCACTCGGGTTGGGCGCGGTGGCGGGTATGCCGCCCCAGGTGGCGCAGTCACCAATGGCGACCACGAACTGCGCGGCCTTCGACAAGTCATTCACCCAGTCCTGCATCGCGCGGCCGGCAAAGCGGTTCCACATGCCGGTGCCGTTGGGCGCCGTGACCACCGTGCCTTCAAAGACGAAGATGTCCAGCGGCGTGGCGCCTGAGACGCAGTCGCGCAACAGCTTTTGCAGGTTTTCGCCCAATTCAACGCCCAGCGACGGGTGCCACAGAATGTTGATGCCGAAGTCGGTGACCAGGTCACAGGCGCTGGGTTCTTCAGCGTTCAGAAACGACATGGTGTTGCCCGAGCAGGCGCCACCTTGAAGCCACAGAAGATTGGCCATGAAACTCTCCCCGTTGAAGGCATGGGTTGCGGGCAGCGGGCTGTGCCTGCAAGGCGCGCAGCCCGGTCTTGGTTGACCCCGTTTGCATTCGACGTGCCAGCGCGGCAAGCCCCCGGGTATGTCCCAGGCTTACCGGGCTACAGTGCTTTGGCGTTGACGCCGCGCGGGGCGCGCCGGCTGCAAACGAAGTTGTCAGACGCCAGAACTGCAAACGAACTTGTCAGTGCAGACACTCAGCCATGCCGGTTGCCACACGCCGGGCATTGCACTTCCAGCATGCAGCCGTACCACAGTCCCTGGCAGCGGCTGCACCAATGCCCGCCCAGCTGTTCATCGGCCAGCCCCAAGCGCCGCGCCAGTGGCGTGGTGCCCAGTTCCCGGTGGCTGCCCAGGGCGCGCGCTGGGGACACCAGGCCCTGCACGAAGGCCCGCGCACGTTCTTCCTCGCTGGCTTTGTCGGCCTTGTCACCATGGTCGTCAGCCTCGCCCGTCATGCCGCCTCCGGCAGGTCTTGCCGCGCAATGCCATAGCGCTTGAGCTTGTTGCCGAGGCCCACCCGCGAAAGCCCCAACTCGTCGGCGGCCCGGGTGTGGTTCCAGTGGTGGCGTTGCAGTGAAGCCCGCACCAGTGCCACCTCAAGTTGTTCGACGCGCTCTTTCAGGGTGTGCCCGTCCAGCACCATCGCCGGGCCGGGGTTTCTGTCGGCGCGGGGGCGCGCGCGTGCGATTTCTGCCGACAGGTGCTGCACGGTGATGAACTCGCCGTTTTCCACCGTGGCCACGGTGCGCCGTATCTCGTTTTCAAGTTCCCGCACATTGCCCGGGAAGGCGTAGGAGCGCAGCTTTTGTTGTGCCTGCATGCCGACACCCGGAATCTTGCGGCTGAAGACTTCACAGTATTTCTTGATGAGGTAATCCGTCAGCACCGGGATGTCTTCGGGCCGCTCGCGCAGCGGCGGTATCGAAATCTCAAAGCCCTTCAAGCGGTAATACAGATCACGCCTGAAGCTGCCTTCTTCGACCATCTGTTGTATCGGCCGGTTGCTGGCCGCGATGATGCGCAAATTGGTCTGCTTGGTGCGGTCGCTGCCTATCGGTTTGACCTCGCCGTCCTGCAAAAACCGCAGCAGGCTGACCTGCACGGCCGGTGAGATGTCTGATATTTCGTCAAGAAACACGGTGCCGTTGTCGGCCGCCACAAACAGCCCCAGGCGGTCGCTGATGGCGCCAGAGAAGGCGCCGCGTTTGTGGCCGAACAGTTCAGACAGCAGCAGGTCTTGCGCAATGGCGCCGCAGTTCTGCGCCAGGAACAATTGCTTGTGGCGTTTGCTGAACAAGTGAATGGCCTTGGCCAGAAGCTCTTTGCCGGTGCCGGTTTCACCCACCAGCAGCACCGGCAAATCGGTGGCCGCGGCCTTGCGCGCGGTGTTGCAGACCTCGGCCATCTTGTCGCTGATGAACACCAGCTTGTCGAAGTGGTAGGTCTCCTTCAGCGTGCGCGTCATGCTGTCGTTCTCGTGGCGGATCACCGCATCGGCGAACTTCAGCTCGCGGCTCAAGTAGCGGTGGATGCGCGACAGCTCGCGGCTTTCAAGGGCACGCTTGAGCACCAGCGCGAGTTGCTCGGGTTCGAAGGGTTGCGAGATGACCTGGTACACCGCTGCGTCGTTGATGGCGCAGACCATTTCATCGCGTCGCGCACTCTGCAGTGCCAGCACCCGCACCGCGTAAGGCAGCGCCACACGCATGCGCTGCAGCAGATCGACACCGCGGGCGTCTTCCAGCTGTTGCTCGCACACCAGCACATCGGGCGGGTGGTCGTGGGC
>JANMJI010000050.1:0-19185 GCA_031371275.1 Betaproteobacteria bacterium | reverse complement strand
TTTTATGTGCTGCATAGGGTCGAACACTGAACTAGACTGACGTCTAACTTCTTGCTCAAGCGGAGCGCCGACGGCGATTCACCAAGCTCAGTGTGGCGGTACGCGATACGCTACGCATGTTCGCCAGCCCGGGCCTGGCATCTTGTCGTCGTCCCCCGCTTGGCTCGAACGTTAGGCCGTACCACCCACCGCCGTCACCAGGGGAGTCTTATGGAATTCAGAAAACGCGAAATCTTCACCGGCAAGTTGTTTGATGTCCCAACCCACGTCGTCAGACTTGACGGCAAGAAGACCCATGGCTGGCAACTCCGGTACGGGAAATGGACACTTTTTTCCGACCACTCCAATGACGGCACGGGCGCCGAAGCCGCGCTGGCTGCGGCCAGCGCCGAGTTGGCCAGGAGAATCGCCAAACTACCGGCTCCAAACGGAATCCGGAGTCAGAGCAAAGAAGGAAAAGCCAATGGTATGCCGGTCGGGGTCTCAGGTCCGATCACCCGAATGCGCGGGCGACAGAATGCCCTCCAATACTATTTGCAGGTGAATTTTCCTATTCCGGGCGGCAAACCAGTTAATCGCACCATATATATTGCAACCGAGAATACACTGACGCCAGAAAAGTATCAAACCGCCCTGGCCAAGGCCATCGCTATCAGGGACACCGGCGTACGCAAATTCAAGCTCGCGGCGACAAAAGCAAAGCGCGAGAGCGCAGGTATTTCAAGCGTCGCAAGCCGAGGCGCTGGCTGACCTTTGCGCTCAAAGAGAGCCCTGACCGTCACCCCTTGTGCGAATGGCCCGGGCGCCGATGTGGAGCGCAGACCTTCAGCCTCGCGTCATCCGCGCGTCAGCCGCGCAGATGGCAAGACACCCAATGCCCTTCGGCGCTTTGTTTTAACTGCGGCTTTTCGACATCGCACAAACCCTTTTTGGCGATCGGGCAGCGGGTGTGGATGTGGCAGCCCGGCGGCGGGCGTATCGGGCTGGGCACGTCGCCCTGCAGCGGTATGCGCTGGCGCTTGACGCTGGGGTCGGGAATGGGCACGGCCGACAGCAGCGCTTCGGTGTAGGGATGCAGCGGGTGGGTGTACAGCAGCTTGGCCGGTGCGATCTCGACAATGCGGCCCAGGTACATCACGGCCACACGGTGGCTGATGTGTTCGACCACGCTCAGGTCGTGGGCGATGAAGATATAGGTCAGGCTGAACTGGCTGCGCAGGTCTTCGAGCAGGTTGATGACCTGCGCTTGTATCGACACATCCAGCGCGCTGACGGCTTCGTCGCAGACGATGAGCTTGGGGCTAACGGCCAAAGCGCGTGCAATGCCGATGCGCTGGCGTTGGCCGCCTGAAAACTCATGCGGGTAACGCCGCATCTGGTCGGCGCTCAAGCCCACCGTTTCCAACAATTCCACGATGCGGTCTTCGTATTCGCGCGCTGTTTTGGTCAGCTTGTGAATGGTCAACGCTTCGCCGACGATGGCGCCCACCGTCATGCGCGGGTTCAGGCTGGCGTAGGGGTCTTGAAAGATGATTTGCATGTCGCGCGCCAACGCGCGCAATTCGGTCCTGTTGGCCGCCGTAACGCTCTTGCCCTCGAACCACACCTCACCCGACGTGGGTTCGATCAAACGCAGGATGCAGCGGCCGGTGGTGCTTTTGCCGCAGCCCGATTCACCCACCACGCCCAGCGTTTCACCGGGTTGCAATTCGAAGCTGACGCCACCCACCGCATGCACACGGTCCACTTCGCGCCCCAGCAATCCGCCGGCAATGGGGAAGTATTTGACGAGGTTCTGAACCTTGAGAAGCGGTTCGGTCATGTCGGTGCAATGTCCAGAATACAGGCCACCTTGTGGCCGGTGCCGACCTGCCGCAGCGGCGGTGTGGCCGCGGTGCAAGCCGGAATTGCATGTTTGCAACGCGGCGCGAAACGGCAGCCTTCGGGCGGGTCAATCAGCTTGGGCACGGTGCCGGGTATGGATTCCAGCCGCACGCGGTGCAGGGCCGCGGTGTCTATGCGCGGAATGCTGCGTATCAGGCCCTGCGTGTAGGGGTGGCGCGGGCGCGCGAACAACTCTTCCACCGTGGCTTCTTCCACCACCTTGCCGGCATACATCACGACCACGCGCTGCGCCACTTCGGCCACCACGCCCATGGCATGGGTGATGAGCATCACCGCCATGCCCATGTTGGCTTTCAGCTCGCCCAGCAGGTCGAGAATCTGCGCCTGGATGGTGACATCCAGCGCTGTCGTCGGCTCATCGGCAATTAGCAACTTCGGGTTGCAGGCCAGCGCAATGGCGATCATCACGCGTTGGCGCATGCCGCCGCTGAACTGGTGCGGATAGTCGTGAATGCGGCGCTCTGGCGTGGGAATGCGCACCAGCTTCAGCATCTCCACGGCGCGGTTTAGCGCTTCTTTGCGGCCCAGGCTTTCGTGCAGGCGGATGCTCTCGGCAATTTGCTCGCCCACCGTGTACACCGGATTCAGCGAGGTCATCGGTTCCTGAAAGACGATGGCAATTTCCTTGGCGCGAATCTTCTGCATTTCAGACGCAGACAGCGGCACCAGATCACGCCCCTGCCACAACACGTGGCCGGCGACTATTCTGCCCGGCGGCATGTCGATGAGCTTCATCACCGTCTTGGCCATGACGCTCTTGCCGCAGCCCGATTCACCCACCACGCACAGCGTTTCGCCAGCGTTGATGGCCATGTCCACACCGTCCACCGCATGCAGCCAGCCGTCGTCGGTTTTGAAGTGGGTTTTCAGCCCTTTGATTTCGAGCAAGGCCATTACAGAACACGCCTTGGGTCCAGCGCATCACGCAGGCCGTCGCCAATGAAGTTGATGGTCAACACCGTTAAAAAGATGGCCAGGCCGGGGAACAAAGCCCAGTGTGGGGCAATGTCCAGATAGTCTTTGCTGTCAAACAGAATGCGGCCCCAAGTGGGAATGTCGGGCGGGAAGCCCAGGCCCAGAAAGCTGAGCGTGCTTTCGGCAATGATGGCCGCGGCCACGTCGATGGTGCCGGCCACGATCACCGGGCCCAGTGAATTAGGCAATATGTGGCGCACCACCTGCCGCGGCACCGATGCACCCAGCGCGCGCGCGGCCTCGACAAATTCCTTCTCGCGCAGGCTGAAAAACTGCGCCCGCACCAGCCGTGCCACGGGCATCCATCTGAAGCCGCCAATCACCAACACGATGAGAATGAACACACCGCCTTCGGTGCCGAATGCCGCCTTCAGCGTGTCGCGGAAAAGATAGATCACCAGCAGCAACAGCGGTAATTGCGGCAGGCTAAGGAACAGGTCGGTCAGCCACATCAAGGCCGTATCGACCCAGCCGCGCGAAATGCCCGCTACCGCGCCGATGAACACGCCGACGAAGATCGCCATCGTCATCGCGGCCAGGCCCACCGCAATGCTGATGCGCCCGCCATAGAGCATGCGCGCAAAGATGTCCTGGCCCAGGTCGTCGGTGCCCATCGGGTGCTTCCACGTCGGCGTTTTCAGCCGCGCGGTGAAGTCGATGTCGTTGATGGCCAGCTTCCACACCAGCGGGCCCAGCAACACCAAAGCCACCATCATCATCAACAGCACCAGGCTGAAGACGGCCATCTTGTGGCGACGGAAACGCCGCCAGGCTTCGGCCCAGGGCGACGTGCTGACCGCGCGCCGCGGGGCCACGGTTTCAGCGGAAAGAGATTCGGGGGTCAAGCCAGCCATACAGCAGGTCTGCAATCAGGTTGAAGATGATGACCAGGCAAGAAAACACAAAGGTCACGGCCATGATGACCGGCGTGTCGTTGCGCAAAATGGCGTCGATGAGCAGGCTGCCAATGCCCGGAATGCGGAAGATCTGTTCGGTGACGATGGCGCCGCCAAACACCGCCGGCATTTGCAGCGCCACCAGCGTAACGACGGGAATGAGTGCATTGCGCACCACATGCTTCATGATGACGACACGCTCCACCAGGCCCTTGCTGCGCGCGGTGGTCACATAGTCAAGCCGTATCACGTCCAGCACGGCACTGCGCACATAACGCATCCAGCTGGCGCCCTGGAACAGCCCCAGCACCATCACCGGCATGATGGATTGTTTGATGTGCGCCCACCACCAGGCCCAGCCGGTGGCGGCAATGTCGGCGCGGTAGACGAAGGGCAGCCAGTCCAGCGTAATGCTGAACAGCAAGATAAGCAGGATGCCGGTGAAGAAGGTCGGCAGCGAAAAACCGACGAAGGCCAGCGTGCTGGCAATGCGGTCAAACCAAGAATAGGGTTTGACGGCCGAGATGATGCCCACCGGCAGCGCCACCAGCATGGCCAACACCTGCGATGCGCCGATGATGGCCAGCGTCACCGGCACGCGCTGCAATATCAGCGTATCGACATCGACGCGGCTGATGAATGAGTAGCCCCAATCGCCATGCAGCATCGCAAACAGCCAGCGAAAGTAACGCTGCCACACCGGGTCGTCCAGGCCGAACTTGGCGCGCAACATGGCCTTCACTTCGGCCGGCACATTGGGGTTGGTGGCCAGCTCTTCGAAGGGGTCACCTGGGGCCAGCGCCAGCACGGTGAACAGCACCACGCTGATGCCCAGCAGGCTGGGCAGCGCAATCAGCAGGCGGCGTATGAGGTAGGGGCCCAAAACCTCAGGCCTCTCTGTACCAGTCGGCCAGCAGGCTCATGTCCAGGCCCCAGCCTGAAATTGGCGCCACCAGCTTGGTTGCCAGCCCGGCCACGCTGGGCCGGTACAGCAGCGGTATGACATGGCCTTCGCCGCAGGCCAGGTCGTTCATCCTGATGCACAGTGCGGCGCGTTTGACGGGGTCGAGTTCCACTTCGGCGGCGCGAAACAGTTTGTCGAATTCGTCATTGCGCCAGCGCACCAGGTTCACGCCCAACCATTTGTTGGCTTTGGTGGCCACTTCCCAGCTGGCAAAGCGCAGCAAATGGCGTTCTGGGTCGGGCCGGCCCTGGCTGACGTTGTACATCTGCACGTCGGCGTAGAACTTGCCGTAGGTGTCGGGGTTGGCGACGTCTGACGAGAAGTACACGCTGGCCACCACGGTCTTCAATTCCAGTTCAATGCCGGCTTTCTGGCAGGCTTGCTTGATGATGGCCTGGGCCTTTTGGCGCGACGAATTGATCGATGTCTGGAACACCAGCTTGAGCTTCTTGCCGCCTTTTTCGCGCACGCCGTCGGCGCCGCGTTTCCAGCCCGCGCCGTCCAGCAGCGCATTGGCCTTGTCGATGCTGAACTCGAACTTGCGCGCAGTGCCGCGAAAGCGCACCGGGTTGTTGACGAAGTTGGCTGTGGCCACGCCGGCGCGGCCGTAGATGTAGTCCTGCACGCCCTGGCGGTCGATGAGCAGCGCCATGGCCTGGCGCACGGCGGGGTCGCTGAAAGCAAAGTGCTTGGTGCTGATGTGCGAACGTTCACCCTCAACTTCCAGGTTAGGGTCGGTGACGTTCAAGTAAACCGCTTCGGTGGCGCCACCGGCGGCGTAGTACAGCCTGCCGCGGCCGCCGGCTTCCATGCGCTTGAGCACCTCGTCTTCCACCAGCAGGTTCCAGGCGTGGTCGAATTCGCCGGTTTGCAGCACGGCGCGGGCTGCCGATGTGGCGTCGCCGCCGCCTTTCAATTCCAGCTTGTCGAAGAACGGCCGGTTGGCAACATGGTAATTCGGGTTGATTTCGGCGCGCAACATGTCGCCGGGTTTGAATTCGACGAACTTGTAGGGCCCGGTGCCCACCGGCTTGATGTTGGTGGGCGCATCGCGCGATTTCGCGCCGCCATAGGCCGCAAACAAATGGCGCGGTATCAGCTGGTTGGTGGCGTAACCACCGGGCCAGAAAGGCGCGGGTTTGTTGAACACCACGCGCACCGTGTGGCTGTCTATCTTTTCGATCTTCAAATCAAGGTAATTGCCCGCGGTGAAGGCCGCGGTGGCGGGGTCGGTGGCGTACTGCCAATTGAAGACCACGTCGTCGGCAGTGAAGGGCTGGCCGTCGTGCCAGGTCACGCCTTTCTTCAGCTTCCAGACGACGGTCTTGCCGTCGGGCAAGAGGCCGCCGTTTTCGCGGCTGGGAATCTCGGCCGCCAGCACTGGCAACAGGTTGCCGTCAACGTCCCAATTGGCCAGCGGCTCGTAGAACACGCGTGAGCCTTCTTCGTCCTTGGTGCCCGCTGCAAAGTGTGGGTTCAGCAGCGTCGGCCCCTGCCAGAACAGGCTGCGCAACAGGCCGCCGCCACCGCGCTTGGTGGGCTTGTAGGCGGGCACGGTTTGGGCCTGAGTTTGGGCCTGTGCGACGCCGGCGTCCAGCAGCATCAGCCCGGCCATGGGCGCGCTAACGCCCAGCGTCGCCAGCCGCGCAATGAAATCGCGCCGCGGCAGCTTGCCCTGGCGCACGCGTTCTATCCAGCGCCGCAGTTCGGCCTCGTTGACGGGCTGTTCTTGCACCGTGCTGTTCACCGCACCCTTCATCATGCTTCCCGATACCAGTTCTGCAAGCCTGAGAAATCAAGGTCCCAACCCGACAAAACAGTCACCAGTTTCAGGTTGGCGCCGCGCACGCGCGGGCGGCTGATGAGCGGAATGATGGTGCCTTCTTTCACCGGCAGGTCATTCAGCTTGATGAACAACAAGGCGCGCTTCACAGGGTCAAGTTCGACCTCGGCCATGGCATAGGTCTTGTCGTATTCCTCACTGCGGTAGCGAGAAATGTTGCGGCCCTGCCATTTGTTGGCTTTGCTGGACACTTCCTTGGTCAGGTACTGGTCCATGAAGCGCTCTGGGTCGGGCTGCGTCATGGTGGTGGTGTACATCTGCATGTCGCAATAGAACTTGCCGTAGGTGTCGGGGTTGGCCACGTCCGATGAAAAGAACACGCTGCCGGTGACCGATTTCAATTCCAGTTCCACCCCGGCCTTGCCCGCGGCCTGTTTGATGACGGCCTGAGCTTTCTGGCGCGCGGCGTTGATCGAAGTCTGGAACACCAGCCGCAATTTCTTGCCGCCTTTTTCGCGCACGCCATCGCTGCCGCGTTTCCAGCCCGCGCCGTCCAGCAATGCATTGGCCTTTTCAATGTTGAATTCGAAGCGCGTGTTCGGGCTGCGGTATTTGGGCGGGTTGTTGAGGAAATTGCTGGTGGCGTTGCCGGTGCGGCCGTAAATGAATTCCTGCACGCTCTGGCGGTCGGCCAGCAGTGCAAAAGCCTGGCGCACGGCGGGGTCGCTGAAGGCGAAGTGGGTGGTCTTGGCGCTGCTGCGTTCACCGTCAACTTCCGTTACCGGGTCGGTGGGGTTGAGTTGCATGAATTCGATGTCACCACTGGGCACCACATGCACGCGGCCCTTGCCGCCAGCTTCCATGCGCTTGAGCACTTCGTCTTCGACCTGCAAATTCCAGGCGTAGTCGTATTCGCCGGTTTGCAGCACGGCGCGCGCGGCGCTGACCGCGTCACCGCCGCCTTTCATTTCGATGGTGTCGAAATGCGGTTTGTTGGCCATGTGGTAATTGGCATAAAGCTCGCCGCGAACGATGTCGCCGGGCTTGAATTCGACAAACTTGTAGGGCCCGGTGCCCACCGGCTTCAGGTTGTTGGGCGCGTCGCGTGATTTGCCGCCGGCATAGGGCCCGAACAAATGCTTCGGAATAATCATGCCCTCGGCCGCGACAAAAGCCGTGGCCCAGAACGGTGTGGCCTTGGCGAAGGTAACGCGCACCGTGTGGCTGTCCACCTTGGTCACCACCACATCCTTGTAGACGCCATTCGTCACCGCCGCGGTGGCCGGGTCTTTGGCGTATTCCCAGGTGAAGACAGCGTCGTCGGCGGTGAAGGGCTGGCCGTCGTGCCAGGTCACGCCTTTTTTCAGCTTCCAGATGACACTCTTGCCGTCGGGCGTGAGGCCGCCGTTTTCGCGCGTTGGCACTTCGGCGGCCAGTATCGGCACCAGGTTGCCGTCGCTGTCCCAGACCGCCAGCGATTCATAAAAGATGCGTGAACCTTCCTGATCTTTGGTGCCGTTGGCAAAGTGCGGTTGCAGCAGCGTGGTGCCCTGCCACCACAACACTTTCAAGGCACCACCGCCGCCGCGCTTGGTCGGCTTGTAGATGGGGCTTGTCTGGGCGTTGGCCACGCCGGCGTGCATCAGCAGCATCGAAGCCATTGGCGCGCTCAAGCCCAGGCCCACCATCTGGCCAACGAAGCTGCGCCGCGGCAGCGCGCCGGTGCGCACGTCTTCGATCATCTTGCGCAGCGTGGTCTCTTGCATGGGGTTTCTCCTGGCGGCGGCCTGTGGTGCGGTGATGGCCTCGGTTGTTCGTCAAACATTCGCGCTGCATGCTATCGGCTGTCCGGGCAGCGCCTATCGGGGTCGCCCCGAAGCGGTGCATCTGGATCAAGCAGCCGCTTTCCGCGGCCCCTGTACCTGCGTATGCACCGGCGCATTTACCGGCATATTTACCGGCATACGCACCGGCTTTAGCAAGGAGCCTGCCACCGCGGCGGGTGGCAGGGCCCAGGCGATACTGCGGCGATGGATGAAAACGTGCTGTTGATCTATGGCCCCTGTTTCGCCACACACGGCGCCGCGCCGCCGCGGCCGCTGGTGCTGGATTCACCCCATTCAGGCCACCGCATGCCGGCCGACTTCGGTGCGGCGCTGAGCGCGGCCGATCTGCGCGACGGTGAAGACTGCTTCATAGACACGCTGTACCAACCCGCAGCGGCTTTGGGTGTGCCGCTGCTGGCGGCGCAGTTTCCGCGCACCTACATCGACGCCAACCGCCACGCCGGCGACATCGACTCCGAACTGCTGGACGGCCCCTGGCCGCGCGCGCTGGTGCAAAGCGGCAAGGCGCGTATCGGCAAGGCGCTGGTCTGGCGCACGCTGGACGACGGCCGCGCCATCTACAAGCGCAAGTTGACGCTGGCGCAGCTGCAACACCGCATCACCCACTGCCACCAGCCCTACCACCAGGCGTTGCAGCAATTGCTGAACGCTGCACACGCCCGCTTCGGCGTGGTGCACCACATCAACTGCCATTCAATGAATGCGGTGAGCGGCCTGATGGGCGAGGGTGGTGCCGGCATCCCGCGCGCCGACATCGTGCTGGGCGACCGCGACGGCAGCACTTGCGCGCCCGAATTCACGGCCTTTGTGCAGCAGGTGCTGACGGGTTTTGGCTACGCCGTGAAGGTCAACGACCCGTTCAAGGGCGTGGAGCTGGTGCGCGCCTATGCCAACCCCGCTGGCGGCCGCCACAGCCTGCAGCTGGAGGTCAACAAACGCCTGTACATGGACACCGCCACGCTGCAAACCAGCGCCGGTTTTCATACCTTGCAAGCGCACCTGATGCAGTTGCTGCAAGCCATACACCAACGTTTCCACGCCCATCTCACACCCCTGGCCTGAACCCTTATGCACGCGACGCCCGCCATCGAACTGCAAGCCCCCGACATCAAGCGCTGGAAAGACAGCGCCACCGGGGTGCCGTGGGTGCATCAATTCGACGCGGGCAAGCCCGGCCCCAAGGTGATGGTGCAGGCGCTGACGCATGGCAACGAGATCTGCGGCGCCATCGCGCTGGATTGGCTGCTGCAACGGGGCTTTCGCCCGCAGCGCGGCACGCTGACGCTGGCCTTTGCCAACGTCGCCGCCTATGCACTTTTCGACCCCGCCAACCCCTTTGCTTCACGCTGCGTTGACGAGGACTACAACCGCGTCTGGGCCGATGAGGCATTGAACGGCGCAGGCGACACGGTGGAATTGCGCCGCGCGCGGCAATTGCGGCCTTTTGTCGACGCGGCCGATTTCATGCTCGACATTCACAGCATGAGCGAAGCCTGCCGGCCGCTGATGGTCTGCGGCATGGTTGACAAGAACGCTGCCTTCGCGCGCCAACTGGGCATGCCGGCCGACCTGCTGATAGACACCGGCCACCCCGCCGGCCTGCGCATGGTCGACCGCGGCGATTTCGGCAACCCGGCCAGCGCCAAGCGCGCTTTGCTCATCGAATGCGGCCAGCACTGGGAAGCTGCGGCAGCCGATGTGGCCATCGACAGCCTGGTGCGTTTCCTGGGCCTCACGGGCCTGGCCGATGCCGCGTGGGTGCAGGCCCATGTGCGCCTGCCGCTGCCGCCCGTGCAACGCCTGGTGCGCGTGACGCAAGCCGTGGTGGCACGTTCTGGCGGCTTGCGCTTTCTGGTGCCCACCGAAGGGCTTTCGGTGGTACCGAAGTCCGGCACAGCTATCGCGCAAGACGGTGAACACACCTGGTTTTCGCCCTATGACGACTGTGTGCTGGTGATGCCCGGCACGCACAACCTCAAGGCGGGTGGCACGGCGGTACGGCTGGGGCGTTTCGAGGACTGAAGCGCGGCGGTGCGCCGCAATGCGCCGCAGGCCCAGCCCTTCATCACCGGCATCAGGCCCCCGTGTTTTTTTCGCTCTGCGCCAGGCATTGCAAAACCGCCGCGGCGGTGTCGGCCGGGCGCTCCATCGGGAACAGGTGCGAGCCTTCCAGCCAGGCGATGCGCCCGTGTACCAGCGCGCGCGTGGCGGCCATGCCGGCCTGGCGGCCCTCGGCCGACCGGGTGCCGCCCAGGTAGTGCACGGGGGCTGACGTTGGCGATGACGGTGGGTGTTTGCGCAGCAGGCCCGCCAGGTTGTGCGGCAGGGTGTTGTAGATGCTGGTTTCCACGTCGCGCCGAAAGGCCAGGCGCACGCCGCCGCTGGTGGAAGTGGGGTCGGGCTCGGTGCCGGCCTGGATGTAGTCGCGCAGCACGGCGGGCTGCCAGCGCGCGAATGTCGCCTTGGCCGCGAAGTGCTGCCACGCGGCTTCGGCCGATGGCCATTGCCAGCGCCGTGTCGCCGAAACGCGGCCCGGCCCCATGCGCGCAAACAGGCCGCTCAGCTTCAGCGCGCGCACGCTGTGCGCACGCCAGCCGGCGACCACGGGCGAATCGATCAACACCAGGCTGCGCACCAGCGCCGGCCTTTTGCAGGCCGCCATCAGGCTCAGATAGCCGCCCATCGAATGCCCCACCAGGTGCACCGCCTGGCCCTGGGCTTGCACAAGCTGCAAGAGTTGTTCACGCAGCGCGGGCCAGTTGTGGCTGACCGGATAGGCCGGGTCGTGACCAAAACGCTCTACCGCCACCACCTTGTAGCCGGCGCCGCGCCAGGCTTCAAACAAGGCGCCGTAGGTGCCTGCAGGGAAGCCGTTGGCGTGGCTGAAAACGATGGTGGAGCGCATGCGTGGGCGGGGTCTTGTAGCGGCCGATGCCGCCAAGTGTGCCCTCGCCGCGCCGCGCTTCAGGCGCGGTTCACAAGGCAAGCAAAGCAGCCCCGGCGCGCGAAGTGCAGGTGGATGTAGGCGACGTTGTCAGCCTCGAAAGCGTGGTCCACGGCGGCGGCCACCAGCGGGCCTTCGCAGACATCGGCGGCGACCATCATGTGCTGCGCGTCATAGGCGCGAAACGAGATCAGCCGGCTCGTCAAATAGGTTGGCACCTCGTTCACCGCCAGGGTGCGCCGCACCGCGCCGCGGCGCACGAAGATGGGGCCCATCGCGCGGTAGGGTGAAGCCGCCGGCTGGTGCGTGTAGGGCAGCAGCAGCAAGGTTTCACCAGGCTGCGCGTCGTTCAGGCTCACGCGGCACGGGTAGCCGTGGCCGGTGTCGGCGTTGTGCCGCACCGCGCCGATTTCGGCCAGCGCTTCATCGCCCAGGTCGAACAGCGGCTGGAACGGTGTCGGGTCAATGCCTGACAGTTGAAATGCACGCATGGTGATGAAGTCCAGTGGATGAAGAACCACCATGCTGCGGCCTGGGCGCCCGCCATGCTGGCCGCTTTCGGACCTGTGATTGAGCATCGCGGCGGCGCGATGGCGTTGGCCGGAATTTCAGTCATGCCCTGTTGCGAAATTCGGCACCCCGATGCCGGGCTGAACCCGTCGCGGTATTGCGCGCCTTAAAACCTCATCGTCAGGCCGGCGCCCACGGCCCACGCGCGGGTGCGTTCGTGCAGTGCATCGGGGCGCGGCCAGAAGTGCCCGATCAGCACCTCGCCGAGCAGCCAGTCCATGTGGATGGGCTGCTGCCACTTGGCCTGCACGCCGAAGTCGGTGGCGGGCACGCCCGAGCCCTGCAGCCCACTGAACAGCAACTCGACCGACAACAGTTGCTGGTTGCCGAACGAGCGGTAGCCGCCCAGGCTGCTGGACCAGCTGAATTTCTTCGAGTCCTGCGTGACCGTGGCCGCGTTCAGCCAGCGCATCACCAGCGTGGGCGACCAGGCGTGTTCGTAAGACAGTGCCGTGGTCGACCCGATGTGGTCGTCCAGCGTATAGAACAGGGTCTCGCGCAGGTCGATGCTGTCGGCGCCGCCCAACTGCCAGGTGTGCCCGTAGCGCGCGTGCGCATAGGGTTTCAGGCCACCGCGAAAGCCGACGCGGAATTGCACGGTGTCTTGCAAAGAAAACCCCAGGCCGGCGAAGAATGTGGGGTCGGTGGTGTTGTCGCGCAGCAGCCGTTGCTGGCGTGACAAGGCATCGGGCTGGTCGATGACGGCCTCGCGTGCGTCGTCGCGGCCCAGGAACAAATAGGCCCGGTCTTCCAGGTTGGGCAACCAGAAACGGGCTTTGAAGCGCACGCTGAAGTCAGCTGGCTGGTGCTGGCGTGTCAGCAGGAACAGGCTCAAGCGGCCGTCGCTGACCTTGCCACCTTCGGAAAAAGGTTTGTCGCCGAACCAGCTGTTCACGCCGCTTGCCAGCCACTCGGCCGTCGAGCGCACGGACTGGCGTGTGGGCTCGAAAACGGGGTCGGCCGTTGCGGGTGGTGCTGGTGGTGCAGGTTCTGCCGCCTTGGCCGCGGGCGTCCCGGCGGGATCGGCCAGCACCGGCGTGCACAGGCCGAGTGCCACCAGCACCATACCGACCCGTCTGCCCAGCGAGAATTTGCGCTGCAACGAAGCTCTCCCGCAATGATGATGACCCAAGGCTAACCCGGCAGGCGGTCAGCGCTCTGTGCTCTCGCCCACGCAAGCGCAGCGCTCTGGCCGTATCGAACCGGCGTTGCGTTCCCGGCCTCTCAAACGATGCGGTCGCCCGGTTTCGTGATCTTGCGCATGGCCTCGAAGCGTTCACTTTTCACCATCAGCGGGTGGTTGGCCGCGCCACCGTCCCACTGCGGGTCTTCGATGCTTTCGAACACCTCGCGCAGGCGCTGGCCCCAGGTGCTGTGGATCATCTGGAAGTAAGGGTTGCGCTCGTCCAGGCAGGCGTGCTGGTTGGACTGGAAGCTGTCGGCCTGGTAGACCAGCAGGTCCAGCGGCAGGCCCACGCTGAGGTTGCTTTTCAGCGTGCTGTCCATGCTGACCAGCGCGCATTTGGCGGCTTCGTCCAGCGGCGTGGCGGGGGTCAGCACGCGGTCGAGTATGGGCTTGCCGTACTTGCTTTCACCGACCTGGAAGAAACAGGTTTCGCGCGTGGCTTCGATGAAGTTGCCGGCCGAGTAGACCAGGAACAGGCGCATCGCCTCGCCCTTGATCTGGCCGCCGAAGACCATGCTGGCGTTGAAATCGACGCCCGCATTCTTCAGCGCCACGCCGTCTTGTTCGTAGACCCTTCGCACCGCCGCGCCCAGCACGCGCGTGGCGTCGAACATGCTCTTGGCGTTCCAGATCGTCAGGCCTTCTTCGCTGCCGTTGTCCAGCTTTTCAACCTGCAGCACTTCGCGCACGCTTTGGCTGATGCTCAGGTTGCCGGCCGACAGCATGACCATGAAGCGCTCACCCGGCTGCTCGTAGATCATCATCTTGCGGAAGGTGCTGATGGCATCCAGGCCGGCGTTGGTGCGGCTGTCGGAAAGGAACACGAGGCCGGCGTTGAGGCGGATGCCGACGCAGTAGGTCATGGCGGGTTCAAGGCTGTGGGCGGGCGGCAAGGGTAGCAGGCCCGGCCTTCGAGACCGGGGGGTGGGCTCACTCTTCCCAGCGAAAGCGTGCCAATGCCACCGTGGCGAACAGCGCCGTAAAGCCCAGCAGCGCGGCCACCGGCAGCAGCGCGGCGGCCAGTGGCAACGCGCGCCAGGTCATGGCGTCCAGCCCAGTCACGGCCCAGTGCGTGGGTGTCCACGCCGACACCGTTTGCAGCCAGGGCGGGAACACAAACGAGGGCACCCAGGCGCCGCCCAGCATGACCAGCAGCAGCGTTGCCAGGATGGCCAGGCCCCGCGTGGTTTCTGGCGTGCGGCCCAAAGCGGCGATCATCAAACCAAAGCTGGCCGTGAACAAGGAAAACGCCGCCAGCACGGCGATGAAACCCGCCACGCTGCCGGCCACGCGCACGCCGAACACGCCAATGGCGACGGCGTAAACCACGCCAAAAACAATCAGCGCGATGAGCGCGCAACTGGCAATGCGGCTGCCCAGCAACTGGCCGCGCGACAGCGGCGCCGCACGCAGCCGCTGCCACAAACCCATGCGGCGCGTCAGCAGCAGGCCGACGCCCATGTCCACGCCCATCAGCAGGATGAACTGCACGCCCATGCCGGCAAAAGAATGGGCATAACTGTTGTACTGAGTGCCCAATTGCGATGTGGCAGCCACTTCGCGTGTGCTGAACGGAATACCCAGGCCGGGCGCGGCGTTGACGTTGACGTTGGCGGATGCGGATGCGGATGCGGCGTGCGCCGGCGGCTGCTGCGCCCGCGCAATGCTGTCGAACATCGCCAGCAGCGCGCTGCGGCGTTCGTTGGCCAGGCCGCTGCTGGCCTGCACCTGCGCGCGCAGGTCTTGCACCACCGGGCTCTGGCTGCTGAATGCGGCCTCGCTGACGGGCTGCATCACATGCTGGGCCAGCAGGCCGCGCACCATCGGCAGCACCATGGCTTGCGACGGGTCGTAGTGCAGCGCCACCTCGGGCTTGCCGGGGCCGCCAAACAGCGCGCCCGCGGCCTGCTTGCCAAAGCCCGGCGGCAGTGTGATGGCCGCGCGCAGCTTGCCGGCATTCACCTGCGCCAGCGCTTGGGTCGCGCTCATCTCGGTCAGCGCCAGCGCCGGATCGGCGGCCAGATTGGCCACGATGCGGCGCGACAGCGCGCTCTGGTCCAGGTCGGTGATGGCAATGGGAATCTGCGCCGGGCCCTTGCTGTCGCCGCCGAACATGGCGCCGAAAAACGCCGCGATCAGGATCGGTGCGACGATGCTCATCAACACCGCGCGGCGGTTGCTGAAGTGCAGCACCAGGTCTTTGCGCAGCAGCGCGGTGAAAGCGTTCATGGGGTTTCGGCTTTCAGTCGCGCAGTTGGCGGCCAGTGAGGGCCAGGAACACATCTTCCAGATTGGCGCGACCCGAACTCATGTGCCGCACCGCCAGGCCCGCCCCAGCCAGCGCGGCGAGCACGGCGGCACTGCCTTGCACCAGGTCGTCCAGGGCCACCACCCAGCGCCCGGTGTCGGTATCGGTATCGGCATGGGCACTGGCTTCCAGCTGCACGCTGCGCACGCTGGGCAGGTTTTGCAGCAGCGCCGGGTTGAACGGGCCTTCGATGTCCAGGTGCAGCTTTTGCGCCGCCGGCAGTTGTCTATACAACTCGGGCAGCGTGCCACTGGCCACCACCCGGCCGTGGTCGATGATCTGCACGCGGTCGGCCAGGCGCTCGACTTCTTCCATGTAGTGCGTGGTGTAGACCAAAGCCTTGCCCGCGGCCTTCAGCGCCAGCAGCATGTCGAAGATGGCGTTGCGGCTTTGCGGGTCCACACCGGCGGTGGGTTCGTCCAGCAGCAACACGTCAGGGTCGTGCACCAGCGCGCAGGCGATGTTCAAACGGCGCTTCATGCCGCCGCTGAAGGTGGCCGGTTTGTCGCGTGCGCGGTCGGCCAGGCCGACTGCATCCAGCACCTGTGCAGCGCGCTGTTTCAGCAGCGCGGTCGGCATGCCGTAGAGCGCGCCAAAGAGTTCGACATTGGCCAGCGCAGAGAGGTCTTCAAACAGCGCCAGTTCCTGCGGCACCAGGCCGATGCGGCGCTTGCACGCATCGGCGTCGCCAGCCAGCGTGTGGCCGGCCACCTGCACCTGGCCGGCGTCGGGCTCGGTCAGGCCGCAGACCATCGCGATGGTGGTCGACTTGCCGGCGCCGTTGGGGCCCAGCAGGCCCAGCACTTCGCCAGCGGCCACATGCAAAGACACGTCGACCACCGCGGCACGGTTGCCGTAGCTTTTTTTCAAACCTTGGGCTTGCAGGACGGGCGTCATGGCAGCACCGGGGGTTGGGGTGGTTGCACTGTAGGCAGTAGCGCACGCGGCGACGCCCGGCCTGCGACGAAGCGCCAGCCTGCGGCGCGAATCGACAGCCCGGCGCCGCGGCGGCTTCAGCCCTGCGCTGCCTTCGACAACAGCGCGCGCAACCGATACAGCGCTTCCAGCGCCTCGCGCGGGCTCAGGCGGTCGGGGTCTACGGCGGACAGCGCGCGCTCGACTGCCGAGGGCTCGGCCACCGCGGCAGCCGGCGGTGCAGCAAACAAATCCACCTGCGCCTGGCCGGCCTGGGCCTTGGCCTCTAGCGCTTCCAGCGTGGCGCGGGCCTGGCGCACCAGCCCGGCAGGCATGCCAGCCAGGCGCGCCACCTGCACGCCGTAGCTGCGGCTGGCAGGGCCCGGTTCCAGCTGGTGCAGGAAGACGATGTTGGCGCCACTTTCCACCGCGCCCACATGCAGGTTCACCGCGCCTTCGTGGCGGGCCGGGAATTCGGTCAGCTCGAAGTAGTGCGTGGCGAACAAGGTGAACGAGCGGTTGCGCTCGTGCAGCTGGGTGGCAATGGCGCCGGCCAGCGCCAGGCCGTCAAAGGTGCTGGTGCCGCGGCCAATCTCGTCCATCAGCACCAGGCTTTGTTCGCTGGCGCCGTGCACGATGGCCGCGGCTTCTGTCATCTCGACCATGAAGGTGCTCTGCGCATTGGCCAGGTCGTCGGCGGCGCCAATGCGGGTGTGGATGGCGTCTAGGGGCCCCAGCCGGCAGGCCGTGGCCGGCACATAGCTGCCCATCGCCGCCAGCACCACCACCAGCGCCACCTGGCGCATGAAGGTGCTTTTGCCGCCCATGTTGGGCCCGGTGATGATGAGCATGCGGGTCTTGGCGTCCAGCCGGCAGTGGTTGGCGATGAAAGGCCCAGCGCCTGTTTCGGCCAGCCGCGCTTGCACCACCGGGTGGCGGCCGGCTTCGATCTCGATGCAGGGGTAGGGCACAAATTCGGGCTGGCACCAGGCCAGCGTGGTGGCGCGTTCGGCCAGTGCGGCCAGGGCGTCCAGCGCGGCCAGTGAACGGGCCAGTGCTTGCAGGGTGGGCAGGTGTTGTTGCAGCGTGTCCAGCAGTTGTTCGTACAAGAATTTCTCGCGCGCCAGTGCGCGTTCCTGCGCCGACAAGGCCTTGTCCTCGAAGGCCTTCAGTTCGGGTGTTATGTAGCGCTCGGCGTTTTTCAGCGTCTGGCGGCGCTGGTAGTCAAGCGGCACCTTGGCGATGCCCGAGGCTGTCACCTCAATATAAAAGCCATGCACCTTGTTGAACTGCACGCGCAGGTTGGTGATGCCGGTGCGCGTGCGCTCACGGGCTTCCAGGTCGAGCAGAAAGGTGTCGCAGTGCTGGTTGATGTGGCGCAATTCGTCCAGTTCGGCGTCCACGCCCTCGGCAATGACGCCACCGTCGCGCAGCAACACGGCGGGCTCTGGCGCGATGGCGGCCAGCGTGGCGGCCAGCGCCGCGTCGCTTGCCAGCGCCGCGTGCAGGCGGGCCAGCAGCGGCGTGCCGGTGGGCGCATGTTCGCGCAGCGTGGGCAGGGTGGCCAGCGTCAGGCGCAGGCCCGCCAGTTCACGCGGACGCACCTGGCGCAAGGCCGTGCGCGCGGTGCAACGTTCCACATCGCTGATGCCGCGCAGCACCTCGCGCAGCGGCTCGAAGCCGGCTTCGATGAAGCACGCGATGGCGGCGTGGCGCTCGGTCGCCGGACCGCGGTCGCGCATCGGGTGCGTCAGCCAGTGGCGCAGCAGCCTGCTGCCCATGCCGGTGCGGCAGCTGTCCAGCAGGCTCAGCAGCGTGGGGCTGTCTTCGCCGCGCAAGGTCTGCACCAGTTCAAGATTGCGGTGCGTGGCCGGCGGCAGTTCCAGCAGTTCGCCACTGCGCTCGACGGCCAGCGTGCGCACATGGGCCAAACCACGGCCCTGGGTATGTTCGGCATAGCTGAGCAACGCAGCGGCAGCGGCATGCGCCACCGGCAGGTCTTGGGCATTGAAGCCCTGCAGGCTGGCCACCTGCAACTGTTCGCGCAGCTTGCGCTCGCCCAGGGGGCTGTCGAACTGCCAGACCGGGCGCGCGGTGCGGGCGGTCTTGGCCTGGGCTACGGCCAAAGGCAGTTCACTGCCGTCGTGCAGGACCTCGGCCGGTGCCAGCCGCGCCAGCCAGCTCGGCAGTTCACGTTCACCGCATTCGGTCAGGCCGAGTTGGCCGCTGGCCAGGCCCAGCCAGGCCAGGCCGAAGGTGGCGCGGTGTTTGTGGATGGCCAACAGCAGCGTGTCGGCGCGCTCGGCCATCAGTTCGCTGTCTGTCACCGTGCCGGGGGTTACGACGCGGGTGACTTTGCGGTCGACCGGGCCCTTGTGCGTCGATCCAGCCGTAGCCACATCACCGACTTGTTCGGCCACCGCCACCGCTTCGCCCAGCTTGATGAGCCGCCCGAGGTAGGCCTCTACCGAATGCACGGGCACACCGGCCATCACCACAGGTTCACCCGCACTCTGGCCGCGCTGTGTGAGGGTGATGTCCAGCAGCCGGTTGGCCTTGCGTGCGTCGTCGAAAAACAGCTCGTAAAAATCGCCCATGCGATAGAAGACGAGGGTCTCGGGAAAGTCGGCCTTGATGCGCAAGTACTGCTGCATCATGGGCGTGTGGGCCGACAGGTCAGGGGGCTGGGGTGGGGCCGGCGGGGTCTGGGCTTTCATCAAGCCGCCGATGTTAGGGCAACGCTGATCAAGTCCCTCGCGGCGCGCGCATCCCAGCGTTGGGGGGGCTGCGGCGTTTCAAATCCACGCCATAGCGGGGCGTTGGGGGTGGGTTGGGCGGTGCAGCCCATACCCAACCAGGGCGCGCGCGCACGCGGGGGCTTAATCAGCGTGG
>JANMJI010000322.1:0-8349 GCA_031371275.1 Betaproteobacteria bacterium | reverse complement strand
AGCGCCAGCGCGCCTGGCGCCGGGCTGACGGCCGCCAGCGTGGTGTTGGCCGGCACGATGTCGCGCAGCAGCACCAGCGTCAGCGCCTGGCCGTCCACCGTCACCGGCACGCCGCTGGCAGCGCGGTTGCCGGTGTTGCTCGCGGTCAGCATGAGGGTGACGGTTTCACCGACCTTGGGGCTGGCGTTCGAGGCCGACGCGAGGAGTTGCAGCAGCGCGCCTTCGGCCACCGTGACGCTGTCGATATTGGCGCCGGTTGCGCCCTGCGCAACACTGCGCGCGCCCAGGTCGATGCGCGCAACGCGGCCGTCAGGCGCGCCCTCGGCAATGCTGCCGATGAGCACGAAGTCGGCGAACTCGCCGCTGGCCAGTGGGCCGAAGGTGGCACCGTTGTCGATCTGCGGCTCGCCGGCATCGGCCACGCCGTTGCCATTGCGGTCCCACACCAGGCGCAGGCCTTGCAGGTCGTGATCGTCGTCGGTGCGGTTGGCGAAGCGCAGCACGTAGGTGCTGGTCGCGTTGCCGGTGTTGGTGAGCCGGTGCGGCAGGCTGGCGATGCCGCCCGCCGCGCGCTGCAAGGCGTTGTCACTGGTCAGGGTGAGTGCTTCGAGGGCCTGCACCGTGATGCTGACGGTGTTCGATTGAAGGGCCGCGTTGAAGCCCTTGTCGGTGTCGAAGTACGTGGCCCGCGCCGTGTTCTCGAGCCGGCTGCCGGCCAGCGGGGCGGCGTGGGCCACAGCGCTTGCCAGCGCCCACAGGATCAGCAAGGTCAACCCTGCCAGCCCGCGAAGGCTGACGGCCCGGGCGCACTGCGCCAGCCGGGCCGCCGTGCCCCGTGTCTTCACGCTCGGTTGCCCGGCCTGTGGTCGTCGTGTGAGCGGCGCTTACGGATTGATCCGCACGCCAAAGCTCACCACCGCCGACGCGCCCGCCGCCAGCGTGCCCACGTTGGCGCTGACCGTGCCGGTCGCGCCTGCCGCCGGCGCCACGACACTGCCCTGGCTGGTGGTCGCAGCCACCGCGGCGTGGTACGTGGTGTTCGCCGGCGTCGCATCGCTGAGCACCACGCTGAGCACGTCCGAGGTGCCGATGTTGGTGATCGTCACCCGGTAGCGCACGCAGGCGCCTGGTGTCGCACCGGCCGAGATGTTGGCGTTGCTGAAGCCGGTGTCGGCGACGCCGTCGCAGTTCGCGTCGATCGCTTGTTCCTTGAGCAACACCAGGTTGCCGGCGATCACGGTGGTGCTGTCGGTCGACGCGACGGTCGCGGGTGCGGCCACGGCGTTGACGCTGCCGCTGGTGGTCACCGTCAAGGTGGCAGTGTCGGTGATGCCGGCCGCCGCACCGCCGGTGGCGCTGACACGCACCAGCAGCCGCACGCTGGCGCCCGGGGCGATGGGGCCGAGGTCGGCCGGCGCGTTGATGACCGGGTCGCCGGCGTCAATGACACCGTTGTTGTTGGCGTCGCGGTAGACGATGGCGCTGAAGGTGCCCTGACTGTCCGCCAGGCCCAGCGTGATGACGCTGGTGCCGCTGTTTTCCGTCACGTTGCCGGCGTTCGTCAGCGTGTGGGAGTAGACGATGGAGCTGCCCGCAAAAACCTGGCCGGTGTTGTTCGGCGCCACCTGCACATTGCGCACGGTGTTCACTACCACGGCGTCGTGCAGGCGGTCCACGGTGCCGCTGGAAGGCGACAGGGCGCGGAAGTACAGGTCGAGCCCGGTGCCCGGTATGGCGGCCTGGCCGGCCGGCACGCTGACATCGGCAAACACCTGCTGGTTGGCACCGCCGTTGATGACGCCGGTGTTGGTGATGACGGCACCGGCGGCGTTGCGGAAGACCACCGTCCAGCCCGCGGGCAAAGTCAGTGCGGCAAAGCTGGAGGTGGTGCTGGCCGCCAGGTCATAGGTGTCTGACACGCCACTGGTGTTGTTCACAAACAGGGTGAAGCGCGTCGTCGTGCCGGGGTTGGTGCTGTTGGTGGTTTGCGCCGAGGCTTCCGGGCCGGCACCGACACCGGTGACGCCCCCGCCGCCCAGCGCGGCGATGTTGGTCATGTCCACCGAGTTGGCGACGATGGTGGTCAAGGTGTCGTTGACGGTGGCGGTCTTCGTCGGGTCGAGCTTGGATGTGGCGGTCTTGCTGACCGTGAACGGGCCGCCGCTGGCGTTGGTGGGCAAGGTGGCGCGCAGCACCACGGTGTAGGTGGCGCCGCTGGCCAGCGTGCCGGTGTCTGGCACGCCGTTGCCGTTGGTGTCCAGCAGCGGCGTCACGCCGTCGGCCTGGTAAAGCTGGAAGCTGGTGCCGGCCGGAAAGCTGCTGGTGGGCAGCGTGATGTCGAAGCTGTCGGGCGTGTTGCCGTTGTTGCGCACCACGTTGCTGAAGGCCACCGTGCTGCCTTGGGTGGCACTGGCCACCGTCTGCCCCGTCATCGTCACGGCCAGCACCGGGGTGACCGTGAAGGCGTAGGTGTTGCTGTTGACCGGGCCGATGTTGGCCGCGCCGTCGTTGTAGCTGTAGCTGGCGGTGTTGTTGATGGCGCCGGCCTGCTGGCCGGTGGCGGTGCCGCTGTTGTAGGTGTTGATGTTGACCTGGAAAGTCACCGTGCCCGACTGCCCCGCAGCCACGCTGCTGATGACGGCCGTGACCTGGCCGGCCGTGGTGATGCCGAAGTCATAGGTGATGGTCGGGCCGGCGCCTTGCGCGTCGGCGTTGCTGGCGTCTGTCAGCACCAATGCGCCGGTGCCGCTCCAGCGCCCTGACGCCGCCACGTAGGTCATGCCGGCGGGCAGCAGGTCATGCACCTGCACGGTGGTGGCCGCAGAGTTGCCGCTGTTGTTGTAGGTCAGCGTGATGGTGTGCGGGCCGCTGCCAGGCAGGCCCGAGCCCGCGCTCATGGCCTTGGTCATGCTGACCACGGCGTTCGATGTCACGGTGGTGGTCTCGGTGACGTTGGCCGAGACGCCGGTATTGAAGCCGCTGGTGGCGGTGACGACCAGGCTGTTGGCGTTGCCCGTGACAGCCGAACCGGGCACCGTGCCCACTGCCACGAAGCGGAAGGTCGCACCCATCGCCAGCGCGGTGCTGGCGGTGATGGGCGTGGTGTTGTCGGCCACGCCGTCGCCATTCGCGTCGGCGTAGAACACCACCGATGTGAAGGCAAACGCGCCGCTTTGCGTGAAGCCCAGCGCGAAGGTGTCACCACCGTTGCCGGTGTTCGTCAAGGTCAGCGGATAACTCACCTGGCTGCCCACCGCCACCGTGCGGCTGGCGCTCTGGGCCAGCGTCAGGCTGGCCACCTGTTGGACGATTGCAGTGACAACGTTCGAGGTGACGGTGCGCGGTGTATTCGACGCGTCGGTGTAGCTCGCGGAAGCCTGGTTGCCGATGGCCGTGCCGGCCGCCGGTGCGGCGAATGCCGGTGCCGGGGCGACGAAGGCAGCAGCCAGCAACAGCAGCGCCCCCAGGGCCTGCGGCAGACGGCGCCTGAGATTGAATGCACTGACAGTCATGGCAAATGCTCCTTGGGAACTTGGGCCCCTGCGTACATGGGCAACGGGGCTGAATGGCGTGTTCATGGGCGGGGGTGTGCGGGATATCGGGTGCTTCAGCGCGCAGCAGGCGCTGGCGTTGACGTGGGCATGAGAACCGGGGTCGCCGGCGTTGCGGTCGGCACCGTGGGCGCCGCGGTGTTGGGAGCTGTCAGTTCGACCAGCGACAGCACACGCACCCGCGCACTGGTGCTGAACGTCGCGCCGGCAGCCAGCTGCCGGTCGGGCCAGCGCAGCGTGCGGTATTCGTTCAGCGGCACCGCCACGTCCACCATCTGGCCGTCGGCGCGGCGCTGCTTGCGCAGCAGCGGCACGGGCGCGAAGACCTTGCCGTCCAGGCTGGCCTGCACCTCACGCGGCAAGGCGCTGGCGGCCACCAGTTCGGTACCGGCCGGGATCGGCATGGTGGCCACCAGCTGGCTGACGGCACGGCTGTCGGCGTTTTTGTAGACGGCGGTGTACTGCAACAGGTCGCCAGGCTTTACGCGCAGCGCTGGCAACAGCACCTCGGCGCCGTCAGCGCCCTTGACGACGTTGTGCACCTGCAGCTCGCTCGTCAACGTGGCTTTGTCCGCGACTGCAAAAGCGGGTGACGCCAAGGAAGTCAAGAACAGCAACAAGGCCAGGGCGGCCATCACGGGCCACTGAACCGCCCAACGAACCGCGAACGCACGAAAACGCAACATCTTCAGACCCTCAAGCGTGTGTGCCTGCAAGCCGGCCACAGGGCGGGGCACGGCACACGGTGAGCCACGAATGTGATGGCCCACGCAAAAAGCGTCTGTAGGGAAACCTTGACTGCGGCGCGTGCGGTAATCACGGCGCAAAGTCGGCGGCTCGAGCCGCTTCTTTAGCCTGGGGGCGTGGCTTGCAGGCGTGGATTGCAGGCGTGGCTTGCAGGCGCGGCTTGCAGGCGCGGCTTGCGGACCTGGCTTGCAGGGCGCCGCGCCCGGGGTCAGCGCTTCAAGCCGTCAGCACCACCGTGCCCAGCGGCGTTTGCAAGGTCGCAATCAGCGCAGGGCCGGCTTGCGGCAGCACGCTCACACCACGCAGCCGCAGCACCGTGCGCGCGCGTTCAGGCACGCCGTGCAGCACCAGCGCGGCCAGCGTGACGCCCGAATCGGCCATCTGCTCGGCCGGGTGTGTGCCTTGCCACTGGATCAGCGTGGGCAGCGCACCGCCGCAGTCCAGCTGACCATCAGCCCGCACCAGGATCTGCCATTGCAGCCGGCCCTGCGGCGTGTCGCGCCCGGCGCTGATCGGGTCGCCGGGTTTTTGGCCGACGGTGATGAGGCCCCAGCGGTGCATGTCCAGCATGGTGCTGCGCGCCACCATGTGAATCAGCCGTGGCTGCTGGGCGATGCGCGCTTGCAGGCCAGGGTCGTCAAGCCCGAACCAGCGCGGCCGGCCCGGCTGTTTGGGATCGGGCAGCGCAGCGGGGTCGATGGCGATGATCTCGAGGTAGGCATTGGGGTAGGCCGCGGTGGCGATCTTGAAGACGCGGTTGTGCGTAGCCATCAAAGTGTGCTTGCCGCCAGGGCCTGGCGTGATGCCCAGCGTGGCTTCGCACCAGGCCACGCCTTGTTCGAGCGTGGCGGCGGCCACCACCAGGTGATCGACGGCGACGGCAGCGCTGCCGGTGCCCGTCACGCCGGTCTCCGCCGGGCCGCCCCAAGGAGACTGCTGCCCTCGGGGGACGACGCCGCAGGCGTCTTGGGGCTCACAACACCACCTCGCCATCGATGCACACGGCCACGTCGCCACCCACCCAGACCGTATCGGCAATCTTCTCGATGAACACCCGCCCGGCCCGTTGCAACACCGCGCCTTGGGCAGCCACATACGCAGCCGGCGCCAGCCCCGCGCCCATCAACCACTGCGCCACGCTGGCGTTCAGGCTGCCCGTCACCGGGTCTTCCACCAAGCCGCTGGGCGTGCGGTAAAAAGCACGCAGCTCGAATGCACATTCGCTGCCCGCCGGGTGGGCGCCCACCAGGCCCAGTTTGACGTCGCCCAGCATGGCCGCATCAGGCTGCACGGCCAGCACCTGCGCGGCCGTGGCCAGCATCACCGCGCACCAGCCGGGGCCGTTGTCGACCCACTGGTGGTGCTGGATGTCTTCACGCCGCAGACCCAGGCAAGCCACGATGCGTTGCAGCAGCGCATCTTCCAGCGGCCCGGTGCGGCGCAGCGGCGGCGCGGCGAATGACAAACGGCCACCGCTGTGGCGCAGCCGCACCAGGCCCACGCCACATTCCTGCACCAGCGTGCCGGCCTGCCGCGGCACACCGCCGGCGGCCAGCCAGGCGTGGCAACTGCCCAGCGTGGGATGGCCGGCAAAAGGCAGCTCACCACCGGGTGTCCAGATGCGCACGCGGTAGTCGGCTGCGGGCGTTCTGGGCGGCAGCAGGAAAGTGGTTTCCGACAAGTTGGTCCAGCGCGCGAAGGCGGCCATGGTGTCGTCAGACAGACCTTGCGCCGCATGCACCACGGCCAACGGGTTGCCCAACAGCGGCACGGCGCTGAACACGTCGAGTTGGTGGAAGTGTCTCTTCACTTTCAAGCCTTCATTCAAACGCTAATTCAAGCACTCATTTAAGCGCTAATTCAAGTCCTAATTCAAACGCTAATTCAAGACTGCCCTGCCGCCGCCAGCACGCCGCCCAACATCGCCACCGCTTGTTCGATCTGCGCCGGCGTGGCTGTCACAAAGCTCAGGCGCAATGTGTTTGCGTGCCCACCGTGCGGGAAGAACGTGGTGCCGGGCACATAGGCCATGCCGGCTGCCACGGCCTGCGGCAGCAGCGCGGTGGCGTCGATGTGCGGCGGCAAATTCAGCCAGAAAAACATGCCGCCGGCCGGCGTGTTCCAGCGGCAGCCGGCCGGCATGTGCGTTTTCAGCGCCGCGGCCATGGCGTCGCGTTGCAACTTGTAGCGGGCGCGGATGGTGGGCACATGGTCGCGCAAGAAACCGTCCTTGATGACCTCGTACACGACGCGCTGGTTGAAGCCCGGCGTGTGCAGGTCGGCGGCCTGCTTGGCCTGCAGCAGCTTGGGGTACAGCACCCGCGGCGCCACCACATAGCCCAGCCGCAGCCCCGGTGCCAGCACCTTGGAAAATGAGCCCAGGTAGATGGCCGCAGCACCGGCGCTGGCCGTCAGCGGCGGCGGCGGGGCCTGGTCAAACCACAAATCGCCATAGGGGTTGTCTTCGACGATGGGCAGGCCCAGCGCGAGTGCGCGCGCCACCAGCGCTTGCCGCCGCGCGGCGCTGACGCAACGCCCGCTGGGGTTCTGGAAGTTGGGCAGCAGATAGATGAAGCGTGCGCCGCGTGCGCCGTCCAGCGCAGCGGGCAGCGGGCCGTCATCGTCACCTTCCACGGCCACAAATTCGGGCTCGTAAGGCGCAAAGGCTTGCAATGCACCCAGGTAGGTGGGCGCTTCCACCGCCACCGTGCTGCCCGGGTCTATCAACACCTTGCCCACGAGGTCCAGGCCCTGCTGTGAACCGCTGGTGATGAGCACCTGGTCGGCAGCGGCCTGCACGCCGTGTTGCGCCATCTCGGCAGCCACCCATTCGCGCAGCGGCGCGAAGCCTTCGCTGGCGGCGTATTGCAGCGCCAAACGTGCCGAGGACGGGCCGCTGCGCGCCCCGTCGGGCGGGCTGTCGCGCAGCACGCGCGTGGTGGCTTCCTGCATCGCGGCGACCGGAAAGGTGTCGGCCGAAGGCAGGCCGCCGGCCAGCGAAATGATGCCCGGCAATTCGGTGATCTTCAGGATCTCGCGGATGGTGGAAGGGTTCAGCCGCGCGGCGCGGCGCGCCATGTTCCAGTGGGTCATGTCGTGCTGTCTTGCTTTGAGAATTGAGAAGGCAAGCGTAACGCCGTGGTCGTCAAACCAGCCCCTGGCGCACCGGCATGCGTTTGCCGACAAACACCACCGCGATGACGGCCAGCGCAAACAGCAGCGTCACGCCGTCCAGTCTCTCGCCCAATACCGGCACCGCGAACAGCAGTGCCAGGAAAGGCTGCAGCAGTTGCACCTGGCTGATGCGCACCACACCGCCGAGCGCCAGGCCGCGGTACCAGGCAAAAAATCCCAGCCACATCGAAAACAGCGCGGTATAGCCAAAGCCCAGCCAGGCCGAAGCCCGCACCGGCGCTGCCGGCCAGCACCACCACATGGCCGGCAAGGTGAGTGGCAGCGAACCCACCAGCACCCAGCAGATGACCTGCTGCGCCGGCAACACCGCCGCCACCCGCGCGCCGGCGACATAACCCGCCGCAGCGCAGGCCACCGCAAACAGCAGCCAGGCGTCGGCCATGACGAGCCGGCCGCTGCCTTGCCAGGCGGCAAAGGCCAGCACCAGCGCGCAGCCCAGCACCGCGCAGGCCCAAAAACCCGCCGCGGGGCGCTGCGGGCCCGCCGTGGCCGCGGCCCCCGGCAGCCGGGTGGCCCAAGTGGCCAACAGCGCGGTGGCCAAAGGCAGCACGCCCGTAACGACGGCCGCGTGCATGGCCGGCACTTCACGCAGCGCCAGCGCCAGGCCGAGCGGAAAGCCCAGCACCGTGCCCAGCGCGCTGACCGCCAGCGGCAGCCATTGCGCCCGCCCCGGCCACGGCGCACGCACGGCCAGCAGGTACAGCAGGCTCAAGCCGCCAGCCACCGCCGCGCGGCCGGCGGTGACAAAGCCCGGTGGCAATTGCGGGCTGCTGGTGTCGCCCACGGCCAGGCGCGTCATCGGCAGCGTCATCGCAAAGATGACCACACCCAAGACACCCAGCAGGTAACCGCGGCC
>JANMJI010000364.1:0-5432 GCA_031371275.1 Betaproteobacteria bacterium | reverse complement strand
ACACCTTCTTGTCGGTCAACGTTACGACCGTGATGCCGGCGTTGATGATGTCGGTGAAGACTCCCAGCGCATCAAGTGGCTCTGCCCGCGAGAGCCTGTCGAAGCTCTCGACAATCAAGACTGTGCCGGCCGGAATCTTTCCTGTCTCGACTGCTTTGAGGAACAGGCCCAAGGCCCCTTTGCGGATGTTGCTCTGGTCGTAAGCCGAAACTCCCAAGTCACGGAAGCTCCAACGTTTGTCAATGATCAGGCCGTTTTCGGCCGCATACCGTTCCGCGTTTTCAACCTGCCGGCGCAGGCTGTCGCCTTTGGCTTGCCCCGCAGAGCTGAAGCGCGCATACGAGACTGCTACTTGTGACACAGACGAGGCTAATCCTTCGCAGGGAAGGCGCCATTATAAAAAACTTTACTGGTTCGGAGATCATCACCACCGCCGTCACATTCGCCGGCAAGCGCGAAGCGCCGTATTGCAGCGCCATGTTGCCGACCAGAAAAGCCGCGCCCATCAGCAGCCCGCCTGCGATCCAGCCCAGGGCTGGTGGCGGCAGCGGCGGCACCTGGCCTTGCGCGGCCAGCGCTGCGGCCAGCACGCCGGCCACCACCGCGCCACCCAGGAACATGGCCAGCGCGCGCGCCGCTTCGGGCTGCTGGGCTTCACGCTTGAGCAACACGTTGTTCAGCGCAAAGGTGAAGCCGCCCAGCACACCCAGCCATTCGGGCAGCGTGCGCGGCAACGGCAGGCCCTCGTTGAGGCCACCGGCCGGCCACAACACCACGGCCGCACCGGCCAGCGCCATCGCCACGCGCAGGCCGGCCATCGGCGTGAAGGCCTCGTGCAGCAGCCAACGCGCCAGCAGCACGGCCCACAGCGGCATCAGATAAAACAGCAGCACCACGCGCACCACGTCGCCCACCGTCACGCCCCAATTGAAGGTGGCGTTGGTGGTGCCCGATGCCAGCACCAGCAGCCACAGCGAACGCGTGCGCCACAGTTCGCCCCAGGCGCCGCGCCGCCACAGCGTGATGGCCAATACCGCCACGGCGTAGATCAGCACCGTGGCCCACAGCGGGTGCAGGCCACGCGCATGCAGTTCACGAAAGGGCCACCACGAAACGCCCCAGGTCAAGGCATTCAGGGTCAGCGCCAGCGCGGGCAGCGCCGGCAGCGCGCGTTGCAACAGCGGCGCCATGGCCGCGTCAGTGGCTGTCGGTGCGGGCGATGGCCAGCAGGCGTTCGACTTCCTCGCGGTGCTGCACCAGGTTGCGCTGGTGCCAGCGGCGGATCAACTCCATCACCCCGGCCACAGACAAGCCCAGCACGCCGATGGCGCCGAACACCGACAGGCCGAACTTGGTCATGCCGGCATAGAAAGCACCGAGCGCCAGGATGCACGCCTGTTCGTTGAAGTTCTGCACGGCGATCGAGCGCCCGGCGCCCATCAGGTTGTGGCCGCGGTGTTGCAGCAGCGCATTCATCGGCACGATCAAGAAGCCGCACAGGCCGCCCAGCAGCACCAGGAAAGGTGCGGCCACCCAGAGGTTGCTGATGAGGTTCAGGCCGATCATCAACACCCCCACCACGATGGCCAGCGGTATGACGTTGGTGGCGCGGTCCAGCTTGGTCACCGCCGAGGCCGTGATGGCGCCCACGACAGAGCCGAAGATGACCACGCCGGCCAGGTTCGAAGCCTGCGAAGTGCTGTAGCCCAAGGCCGCCGCAGCCCAGGCAAAGACGATCAGCCGCAGGTTGCCGAACACGCCCCACAGCAGGGTTGTGGTGGCCAGTGAAATCTGGCCCAGCTTGTCGGCCCACAGCCGCGCGTTGCAGTGCGAAAAATCGCGTATCAACGCCATCGGCCCGTGTTCCAGCGGCTGCAGCGGCGCCGTGGTGCGCGGAATTTTCAAGTTGAAGATGGCCGCGATGACGTACAGGAACACGATCGCCGAGATGGCCGCTTCGGGCGCTGTGTCGACCGACGTTTCGATGAACGGGAAATCAAAGCTGAGCAGAAAGGGCGAGACCTGCGCGCCGATCAGCTGCCCGCCCAGCACGATGCCCAACACGATGGAGGCCACCGTCAGCCCTTCAATCCAGCCATTGCC
This sequence comes from Betaproteobacteria bacterium, assembly GCA_031371275.1. Classification (GTDB taxonomy): domain Bacteria; phylum Pseudomonadota; class Gammaproteobacteria; order Burkholderiales; family Burkholderiaceae_C; genus Rubrivivax. The sequence continues at coordinate 3,329 of JANMJI010000364.1, read as the reverse complement.
TTTGACCAGCTGCGAAGCCGGCAGCAGCTCTGTCAGGATGCCGTATTTGGCCGGTGAATAGGCTGCCGCGCCCAGGCCCACCACGGCATAGGCCAACAGCGGGTGGCCACCAAAGAGCATGAACAAACAGCCCACGATCTTGATCGCATTGCTGAAGAACATGACCCGGCCCTTGGGGATGGAATCGGCAAAGGCGCCCACGAACGGCGCCAGCACGACATAGAACAGCGCGAACATCGGCGCCAGTGCGGGGGTCTGCCAGGCCGGGGCTTTGCTCAAGCGCAGCATCTCCACGGCAGCCACCAGCAGCGCGTTGTCAGCCAGCGAGCTGAAGAACTGCGCCGACATGATGGTCGTGAACCCTTTTTTCATCGTGTCGCGCGCGCTGCGGCGCCGGGCAAGTGGCCGCAGCGCATGGTGTCTCCGTCTTTAAGGCGGGCGGGTTATAGCACGCGGCCCCTGCCAAACAGGGGGCTGGCAGAATCAAGCGCAGCCCGTAAATGCCCACCATGCCACGTCCGATTGAAGCGCTCATTCATGCCGACGCGATGGCCCACAACCTGGCCCGCGCACGCGCTGCTGCGCCCGACGCGCGGGTCTGGGCGGTGGTCAAGGCCAACGCCTATGGCCACGGCATCGAACGGGCCTTTGGGGGCCTGCGCAGCGCCGATGGTTTTGCGTTGCTGGACTTGAACGAAGCGCAAACCTTGCGCGCCTGCGGCTGGCGCGGGCCCATCCTGTTGCTGGAAGGTGCCTTCGACCCGCGCGACCTGGAACTGTGTTCGCGCCTGAACCTGTGGCATGTCGTGCATTGCAGCGAGCAGATAGCCTGGCTGGCCGCGCACAAGACCCAGCAACCGCACCGTGTGTTCCTGAAGCTGAACAGCGGCATGAACCGTTTGGGCTTCTCGGCGCAGGCTTTTCGCAGCGCCTGGGCGCGGCTGAATGCGCTGCCGCAAGTCGACGAGATATCGCTGATGACGCACTTCAGCGACGCCGATGGCGGGCGTGGCATTGGCCACCAGGTCGCGGTTTTTGAAGCGGCGACCGAAGGGCTGTCGGGCGAACGTTCGCTGAGCAACAGCGCTGCCGTCTTGCGCCACGGCGTGAAGTCGGATTGGGTGCGCGCCGGCATCATGAGCTACGGCAGCGCACCCGACTTCCCTGCACATGACATGCACCACTGGGGCCTGCGCCCGGCGATGACCTTGCGGTCGAAGCTCATCGCCACGCAGCAACTGCAAGCCGGTGACACGGTGGGTTATGGCAGCAGCTACTCGGCCACGGCGCCGCAGCGCATCGGCATCGTGGCCTGCGGTTATGCCGACGGCTACCCGCGCCATGCCGGTATCGACACGCCGGTGCTGGTGGAAGGCGTGCGCACCGGCACCGTGGGCCGGGTTTCGATGGACATGCTGGCGGTTGACCTCAGCCCCGTGCCGCGCGCCGGCATGGGCAGTGAAGTGACGCTGTGGGGCAACGGCCCGGCGGGCACGCTGCTGGCCATTGACGACGTGGCGCAAGCTGCCGGCACCATCGGCTACGAGCTGATGTGCGCGCTGGCGCCGCGGGTGCCGGTGCGCAGCGCACCCGCATGAGCGCCGAGGGTTTCCCGAGGGCGAATTCCCGCCTGGCGGGACAACGCGCAGCGTCCAGGGTGCACCAGTGAAGCGCGGGGCACCGCGATGAATCCGCCTTCGCCGGTGCGGGTGCAGGTGGATGAGGCCGAGGTCGAGTTCAACGCCATCCGCGCGCAGGGCGCCGGTGGCCAGAACGTCAACAAGGTGTCCAGTGCCGTGCACCTGCGTTTTGATGTGCCGGCGTCGTCACTGCCCGAAGCAGTGAAGACCCGGCTGCTGGCCCAGGCCGACCAGCGCATCACCGAAGCCGGCGTCGTCGTCATCAAGGCCCAGGACCACCGCAGCCAGCCGATGAACCGCGCCGACGCACTGGCCCGGCTGCAGGCCATGGTGGACGAAGCCGCCACGCCGCCAAGGGCACGGCGCGCCACCAAGCCGACCTATGGTTCCAAGCAGCGCCGGCTGCAAGGCAAGGCCGTGCGTTCGCAGGTCAAGGCCGGTCGCGGGCGCCTGCGCGAAGGCTGAAGCGCGCTGCGCCTTGCGCCCCGTTCGGCGCGCCATTTCGCGCCGTGGCCAAGCCGTTTCGCGCAGCGCCGCAGCGCGTGGTCGCGCGGCTGTGGCGCGGTGCGGCGGGCCTGCGCACCATGCGCTCCATACCCAACCCCCCCAGCCGCGCCATGAAGTTCAACCCCACCCTGGCCACGCTGTTGCTGGCCACAGCCGCAGCCACTTTCGCACCCGCCTTCGCGCAAGTTTGCGCCACCGTCGAGGTCGACAACGTGCGCCCCCAGCAAGGGCTGCTGATGGTGGCTGCTTTCGGCAGCGCCGAGACCTTCGGCAAGACACCGATGGTGTCGCTGCGCCTGCCCGCCGGTGATGCCAAGATGAAATTCGAGCTGTGCGGCCTGAGCGGCAGCGAAGTGGCGCTGACGCTGTTTCAAGACCTGGACAGCGACGGCAAGATGGGCCGCAACCTGCTGGGCATGCCGACCGAACCCTGGGGCGCCACCGGCACGCCGGGCAGCTTTGGCCCAAGCTGGGAAACCGGCCGCGTCAAGCTGGACGGCAGCACGCTCACCGTGCGCATGTCGCAATAAAAAAGGAACCCGCCATGCAACGCCGCCACCTTCTGCAAACACTGGCTGCTGCAGGCTTGGGCGCCGGCGCCTGGCCCAGCGCCCAGGCCCGCCCCGCGCGCGCCGCCGACTTCGCTGCCAACGTCAGCGCGCAGCCGCTGCTGGCGCCCTTCAAAGGCGTCGACGACAGCAGCGGCGATGTCGACTGCGCAGCGCTCGCGTTGCACGGCCGCTGGCCGGCCGAACTGCGGGGCCGCTTCTACCGCAATGGCCCGGCACTGTTCGAACGCGCTGGCGACCGCTACCACCACTGGTTTGACGGCGACGGCATGGTGCAGCAGTTCATCATCGGTGGCCGACGCGGCGGACGCGGCGGGCCCATCAGCCACCGCGGGCGGCTGGTGCGCACGGCCAAGCTGAAGGCTGAACAACAGGCCGGGCGCTTTCTGATGTCGGCGCTGGGCACCTACATTGAAAACGGCCCCGCCGCCGGCGGTCCCGACAGCTTCAACGTCGCCAATACCAACGCGCTGGAACACGCGGGCCGGGTGCTGGCGATGTGGGAAGGCGGCTCGGCCTACGCACTCGACCCCCAAACCCTGGCCACCCAAGGCCCCGTCACCTGGCGCGCCGACTTGCAGCAAATGCCGTTTTCAGCCCACCCCAAGGTCGA
>JANMJI010000355.1:0-7713 GCA_031371275.1 Betaproteobacteria bacterium | reverse complement strand
GGTGAAAGCGAGATCTGCACGGTGACCAAAGGCATGCCGCAAGACATTCGCATCTCGCCCGATGGCAAACGCTTTTTCATTGCCGACATGCATGCCGACGGCGTCCACATCGTCGACGGCGAAAGCTTCAAGCAAGCCGGCTTCATACAGACCGGCCTGGGCGCCCACGGCCTGTACCCCAGCCGCGACGGCAAGCGCCTGTACGTGGCCAACCGCGGTTCGCACAAGATTCACGGCTCGCGCCTGGGCAATGGCGGCGTCGCGGTGATCGACTTCGCCAGCGAAAAAGTCGTCGCCCGCTGGGCCGTGCCTGGCGGCGGCAGCCCCGACATGGGCAACGTCAGCGCCGACGGCAAGTGGCTGTGGCTGGCGGCGCGCTATGACGACGTGGTCTACCGCTTCGACACCACTTCGGGCGACGTGTCGCAGGTCAAGGTGGGGAGTGAGCCGCATGGTCTGACGGTGTGGCCGCAACCCGGCAGCTACTCACTCGGCCACACCGGCAATACGCGCTGATGGGTACCTTCAGGCTCGTCGCTTCGCGCCTTCGCCGGCCCCGGGTGTAGCTGCGTATGTTCGACGCCTTCTGGCGCGCCGCCGCCTACTGTCTGCACCCGCGGGTGATCCTGTGGTCGCTGTTGCCACTGTTGGTGGCCGGTGCCGGCGTCGGCCTGCTGGGCTATGTCTACTGGGAAAGCACGGTGGCCGCGGTGCGCCACACGCTGGAGCAGTGGTCGCTGGTGGCGGCCATGTTGCAGTGGCTGGAATCGATAGGCGCGGCGCAACTGCGCACGCTGATGGCGCCGCTGATCGTGGTCGCGCTGTCGGTGCCGGTGGTCTTGGTGGTGACGCTGCTGCTGGTGGCTTTGCTGGTCACGCCGGCGGTGGTGCGCATGGTGGCCGCGCGGCGTTTTCCCACGCTCGCGCGGCGCGAGGGCGGTAGCTGGTGGCAGGGCCTGCTGTGGTCGCTGCTGTGTACCCTGGCGGCACTGCTGGCGCTGGTCCTGAGCGTGCCGCTGTGGTTTGTGCCACCGCTGGTGATGGTGCTGCCACCGTTGATCTGGGGCTGGCTGACCTACCGCGTGTTCGCATTTGACGTGCTGGCCTTGCACGCCAGCGCGGCCGAGCGGCGCCTGCTCTTGCGCAGCCGCCGCTGGCCCTTGCTGGGCATGGGCGTGGTCTGTGGCTACCTCGGTGCAGTGCCTTCCCTGCTGTGGGCAGCCAGCGCTGCGACGCTGATTTTTGCGCCGTTGCTGGTGCTGTTGTCGGTGTGGCTGTACACGCTGGTGTTTGCCTTTGCGGCCTGCTGGTTTGCGCACTTCACGCTGACCGAATTGCAGCGCTTGCGCGAGGCTGAAAATGCCGTCCCACCCGCGAGCCCGCCCACGTGCCCGCCCACGCCCCCGCCCGCGTTTCCCCCCGCCCTTACCAGCCTGTCCGCATGAACGAAACCCAGAACATCGGCGTGCTCATCGTCGGTGACGAAATCCTGTCCGGCAAACGCCAGGACAAACACCTGGCGAAGGTGATTGAGCTGTTGTCGGCCCGCGGGCTTGCGCTGTCTTGGGCGCGCTATGTGGGCGACGACCGGCCGCGCATCACGGCCGCGCTGCAAGACGCCTTCGCCAGCGGTGATGTGGTCTTCAGCTGCGGCGGCATCGGCGCCACGCCCGACGACCATACCCGCCAGTGCGCCGCCGCGGCGCTGGGCGTGGCGCTGGAATTGCACCCGCAGGCCAAGCTGCTGATTCAGCAACGCATGCGCGACACCGCAGTGGAGCAAGGCATCGCCTACGACCCCGACCGTGCCGACAACGTGCACCGCCTGAACATGGGCGTGTTCCCGGCCGGGGCGGCCATCATCCACAACCCTTACAACAAAATTCCAGGCTTCAGCGTCGGCCATGTGCACTTTGTGCCCGGCTTTCCGGTCATGGCCTGGCCGATGATTGAGGCCGTGCTGGACGAACGTTATGCCCACCTGCACCGCGCCGCGCGCACGGTGGAACGCTCAGTCATCGTCTTCGGCGCCATGGAAGCCAGCCTGACGCCGCTGATGGAAGACATCGAAGCGCGGTTTGCCGGCTGCAAGGTCTTCAGCCTGCCCAGCGTGGACCACCCCGAACACGGCCGCCATATCGAACTCGGGGTGAAAGGCCGGGGTGACCCGTCTGAAGCCTATGCCGCGCTGCGCGCCGGGCTGGTCCAGTTCGGGGCCAGGCTGGGCCCTGAACTGGTGCGTTGACAGCCTGGCATCAGCCCGGTCTTGGTGCGCAAGGGCCGTCGCAGGCGATGGTGGCCCCCGCAATGCCGGCCGCCCGCACCGCCGCAAGCCGCGGGCATGCTTTCTGCTAAATTCCCCTGCGCCTTGTTGGGGCCAGCTTCCAGCAGCAGCCACAACCCGCGCGCACACCAATCCACGAGCCCCGCTAGGAGAGACCTGAATGGCAAAAACCGTTGCCGACGTGATGAAGATGGTGAAGGACAACGAGATCAAATTCGTTGACTTCCGCTTCACCGACACCCGCGGCAAGGAACAGCACGTCAGCGTGCCTGTGTCCCACTTCGACGAAGACAAATTCATCTCGGGCCACGCCTTTGACGGCTCGTCCATCGCCGGCTGGAAGGGCATCGAAGCCTCGGACATGCTGTTGATGCCCGACCCGAACACCGCCAACATCGACCCGTTTTTTGAAGAGCCCACGGTCATCCTGACCTGCGATGTGGTCGACCCCGCCGATGGCAAACCCTATGAGCGCGACCCGCGTTCTTTGGCCAAGCGCGCCGAGGCCTACATGAAGGCCACAGGTCTGGGCGACGCCGCTTATTTCGGCCCTGAACCCGAGTTCTTCGTCTTCGACAGCGTGCGCTGGTCCAACGACATGTCGGGCTGCTTTTCCAAGATCGAAAGCGAAGAAGCGGCCTGGAACACGGGCAAGGAATACGAGCACGGCAACACCGGCTTTCGCCCCGGCGTGAAGGGCGGTTATTTCCCGGTGCCGCCGGTTGATTCAGGTCAGGATCTGCGCTCGGAGATGTGCCTGATTCTTGAATCGGTGGGCATCCCGGTGGAAGTACACCACCACGAAGTGGCCAACGCCGGCCAGATGGAAATTGGCACCAAGTTCAGCACGCTGATCCAGCGTGCCGACTGGGTGCAATTGCAAAAGTACGTGATCCACAACGTGGCCCATGCTTACGGCAAGACGGCCACCTTCATGCCCAAGCCCATCGTTGGCGACAACGGCAGCGGCATGCACGTACACCAAAGCGTGTGGAAAGGCGGCGTCAACCTTTTCGCTGGTGACGGCTATGCGGGGCTTAGTGAATTTGCGCTGTTCTACATCGGCGGCATCATCAAACATGCGCGCGCTTTGAACGCCATCACCAACCCCGGCACCAACAGCTACAAGCGCCTGGTGCCCGGTTTTGAAGCGCCGGTGAAGCTGGCCTATTCGGCCAAAAATCGCTCGGCCAGCATCCGCATTCCATATGTGGCCAACCCCAAGGGCCGCCGTGTCGAAGCGCGTTTTCCTGATCCGCTGATGAACCCCTATCTGGGCTTTGCGGCGCTGCTGATGGCAGGTCTTGACGGCGTGGAAAACAAGATTCACCCGGGCGAAGCCGCCACCAAAGACCTGTACCACCTGCCGCCTGAAGAAGACGCGAAGATCCCCACCGTCTGCCACAGCCTGGACCAGGCCCTGGAACACCTGGACAAGGACCGCGCTTTCCTGACCAAGGGGGGCGTCTTCACCGACAGCTACATCGACGCCTATATCGAGCTGAAGATGCAGGAAGTGACGCGCTTTCGCATGGCCACGCACCCGGTTGAATTCGACATGTACTACACGCTGTGATGCCTGTTTGATGCGCACAACGAGCGGGCCTGCGGGCCCGTTTTTCATGGCCTTGCGCCACACGTTGGCCACCGGCCTGCTGCGCGACAATGACCGCATGCACCTCAAACGCCTGCGCTTTCGCGCCTTTCGCGCACCCTGCGCTCTGGGTCTGGCCGGCCTGCTGCTGGCCACCGCCACACCGGCCCAGGAAAAGCCCGTCTACCGCTGCCCCGGCCCGCCTGTGCTGTACACCGACGCACTGACTACACAGGAAGCCAAAGACAAGGGCTGCCGCACCATCGAAGGCACGCCGGTGACGGTGGTGCCGGCCGTCAAACCGCGACCCGCCGCGGCGACCGCTGCAGGGGGGGCGGCCAACCCCGCCAGCCGGCCTGGCGAAGCCCGTGTCGACCCGGCCGAACAACGTTCGCGCGACAGCGACCGCCGCCGCATCCTGGGCGACGAGTTGCGCCTGGAAGAAGAACGCTTGGTGCTGTTGCGCAAGGACTTCAACAACGGCGAGCCAGAACGCCGTGGTGACGAACGCAACTTCCAGAAGTACCAGGACCGTGTGGGCGAGCTGCGTGCTGCCATTCAGCGCAAGGAAGGTGACATTGCGGCGCTGAAACGCGAGCTGGGCAAGTTGCCGCCGTGAGCAGCGCCGCCACGAAAACTGCCACCGTGAGTGCGGGCACGGTAGACGCAAGTGTTGCGGTCAGCGCGGCCGGTTTCGAGGCCTTTGACCAACTGGCTTCGATGGTTGCGATGGTGGCACCCAACGGCCGCTGTCTGCAGGCCAATTCAGCGCTGGAAAACGTCGTCGGCGTGTCGCGCCGCGCCTTGCAGCGCAGCAACATTCTTGACTGGCTGACAGAGCCCACGCAATTGCGCGAAACGCTGGCCTTGGTGGCCGGCAACCAGGTCGCCACCAGCCGCTTCGACGCCCACATGAAACGCCTGCCCGCCGGCAGCGCAGAGCTGCCGGTACACGTCATCGTCAACCAGACCGAATCGCCAGAACGTGTGCTGGTGGAATTGATACAGATCGAACAGCAGACCCGCCTGGACCGCGAGGAACGCACCCATGGGCTGGCCCAGGCGAACAAGGAACTGGTGCGCAACCTGGCGCATGAAATCAAGAACCCGCTCGGCGGCATTCGCGGCGCGGCGCAATTGCTGGCGATGGAAGTGGGTCGTTCGCTGGGCCGCCCCGAGGACGACCGATCCCCTCGGGGGACGGACGCCGAAGGCGGCCAAGGGGCCCTGAGTCTTCGCGAGCTGACCGAATACACCCAGGTCATCATCAAGGAAGCAGACCGTTTGCAAGCCCTCGTGGATCGCCTGCTGGCCCCGCACCGGCGCCCCCAGGTGGTGGCCGATGTCAACATCCACGAGGTTTGCGAACGTGTGCGCAGCCTGATCTTGGCCGAGTTCCCACGCGGGCTTGGAGTGCTGCGCGATTACGACACGTCGATTCCCGAATTCCGTGGCGACCGTGAACAGCTGATTCAGGCTGTGCTGAACATCGCCCACAACGCCACGCACGCATTGGCCAGCGGCGCTGCCGATGCTGATTCACCGTACACCGCACGCATCGCCCGCGGCGACGCACGCCTGGTGCTGCGCACGCGGGTGGCGCGGCAGGCCACCTTCGGCCGCCAGCGCTTTCGCTTGGCATTGGAATTGCATATCGAAGACAACGGGCCTGGTGTGCCCGAGGACATCCGCGAGCGCATCTTTCACCCGCTGGTATCGGGGCGAGAGGGCGGCTCTGGCCTCGGGCTGACGCTGGCGCAAACGTTCGTGCAACAACACCAAGGCACGATCGAATGCGACAGTGTGCCGGGCCGAACGGTGTTCAAGATTTTGATTCCTCTGCCTTGACCGGCGCCCACAAGGCGCCCCACAAACTGCATGAAACCCATCTGGGTCGTCGACGACGATCAATCCATTCGCTTCGTGCTTGAGAAGGCACTGGCGCGCGAGCAGTTCAGCGTGCGCACCTTCAGCAACCCACGCGATGTGGTGAAAGCGCTGGAAGACGACGCGCCGCAGGTGCTGGTCAGCGACATCCGCATGCCCGGTGGCAGCGGCATTGATTTGCTGGCCACCGTGAAGGCCCGCTACCCCGGCCTGCCGGTCATCATCATGACGGCCTTCAGCGACCTGGACAGCGCCGTCAGCGCCTTCCAGGGCGGCGCATTTGAGTACCTGCCCAAGCCTTTCGACGTGACCACCGCGGTGGATTTGATACGCCGCGCCGTCGAAGAAAGCCTGCGCGAAGAAGTGGCCGAAGTGGCGCCCGTGCAAGCGCCAGAAATGCTCGGCCAGGCGCCAGCCATGCAGGACGTGTTTCGCGCCATCGGCCGCCTCAGCCAAAGCCAGGTGACGGTGATGATTACCGGCGAAAGCGGCACCGGCAAAGAACTGGTGGCGCGTGCATTGCACAAGCACAGTCCGCGTGGCGAGATGGGCAAAAACGGCGGCAAGAACGGCCCGTTCATCGCCATCAACACCGCGGCCATTCCCAAAGACCTGCTGGAGAGCGAGCTCTTCGGCCACGAGCGTGGCGCCTTCACCGGCGCACAAACGACACGCCGCGGGCGCTTCGAGCAAGCCGATGGCGGCACGCTGTTCCTGGACGAAATCGGCGACATGCCGTTTGATCTTCAAACCCGTTTGCTGCGCGTGTTGAGCGACGGCCAGTTCTACCGTGTGGGCGGCCACCAGCCTTTGAAAAGCAATGTTCGCGTGATTGCTGCCACGCACCAGAACCTGGAAGAACGTGTGCGCCAGGGCGTGTTTCGCGAAGACCTGTTCCACCGCCTGAACGTGATTCGCCTGCGCCTGCCGGCGCTGCGCGAAAGGCGCGAAGACATCCCCATGCTGACGCGATTTTTCCTGGGCAAGAGCGCGCGCGAACTGGGTGTGGAAGCCAAGCGCATCACCGACAGTGCGCTGGATAAGCTGGCCGCTTTCGACTTTCCCGGCAACGTGCGTCAGCTTGAAAACCTGTGCCACTGGCTGACCGTGATGGCCCCGGCGCAGGTGGTGGAACCCAAAGACCTACCGCCCGAACTGATGGGCACGCCGGTCACCGGCATGGTCACCGAAACCGTGGCTGCACCAGCGGCTGGCAACGGCATCGCGCCCAGCGCCTCGCCCGGCGTGACAGACGCCACCACCCCATCGGCCACGCCGTCATGGCTGACCGATCTGGAACGTGAAGCGCGTCGCCGGCTGGACAGCGGTGAGCGCGAAGTCTGGGACGCATTGACCAGGCAGTTCGAAGGCTGTTTGATCCACACCGCGCTGGATTTGACCCGCGGCCGGCGCATCGAAGCCGCGCAGCGCCTGGGCATTGGGCGCAACACCATCACGCGCAAGATTCAGGAGTTGGGGCTGGAAGATTAGGCCCCCAAGCTCGCTGGCGCTCGCAGCCCCCCGAGGGGGATGCTCCGCCCGCGGCCCGGCCTAGCCGGTTCCGCGGCGCGAAGCTTGATCAGCCGCGTTAGCTCGCTTCGGTGCTGAGTTCAACGATCAGCGGCGCATGATCGCTGGGCCTTTCGTTCTTGCGCGGCAGCTTGTCAATCACACAAGCCTGCACCTTGGCGCGCAAGGCCTCGCTGACCAGAATGATGTCAATGCGCAGCCCCTGGTTCTTGCGAAAGGCCAGATTGCGGTAGTCCCACCACGACCATGACTTGATGGGTTGCTCAAACAGCCGGAAGGCGTCGACCAGGCCCAGGCCGACCAGCGCCTTGAAGTGCGCGCGTTCTTGCGGCGTGCAGTGAATCTGCCCTTCCCAGCCAATCGGGTCGAAGACATCGCGGTCGTCGGGCGCAATGTTGAAGTCGCCCATCAACACCAG
>JANMJI010000320.1:0-7307 GCA_031371275.1 Betaproteobacteria bacterium | reverse complement strand
TTCAGCGTGCCGCTTTGCACCAGGATGGTGGCCACCGGGCCGCGGCCCTTGTCCAGCCGCGCTTCAATCACCAGGCCCTTGGCCGCCGCTTCGCGCGGTGCCGTCAACTCCAGCACTTCGGCTTGCAGCAGCACCTGTTCGAGCAGCGTGTCGATGCCGGTGCCGACCTTGGCCGAGACGCCGATGAAGGGCGATTCACCGCCAAAGTCTTCGGGGATCACACCCTCGGCCACCAGTTCACTTTTCACCCGCTCCAGATTGGCGTCGGGCTTGTCGATCTTGTTCATGGCCACCACGATGGGCACCCCGGCGGCCTTGGCGTGGGCGATGGCTTCCTTGGTCTGCGGCATCACGCCGTCGTCTGCCGCCACGACCAGGATCACGATGTCGGTGGCCTTGGCGCCACGGGCCCGCATGGCGGTAAACGCCGCGTGGCCCGGGGTGTCCAGGAAGGTAATCATGCCGCGTGGCGTTTCGACATGGTAGGCACCGATGTGCTGCGTGATGCCACCGGCTTCACCCGAGGCCACGCGGGCGCGGCGGATGTAGTCCAGCAGGCTGGTCTTGCCATGGTCGACGTGGCCCATGACGGTGACCACCGGCGCGCGCGGCAACTGTTCTGCATCGTCGTGCAGCGCGGTTTCTTCTTCGGTGAAGGCTTCGGGGTCGTCCAGCTTGGCGGCCAGCGCCTTGTGGCCCATTTCTTCGACGACGATCATCGCCGTCTCCTGGTCCAGCTGCTGGTTGATGGTGACCATCTGGCCCAACTTCATCAGCTGCTTGATGACCTCGCTGGCCTTGACACTCATTTTGTGCGCCAGGTCGGCGACGCTGATGGTCTCGGGCACATGCACTTCCTGCACCAGCGCTTCGGGCTGCGCGGTATAGGCCGGGCCTGCGTCACCCGCACCGCGGCGGGCGCCACCACGCGGGGCGCGCCAGCCGGCACGGCCGCCGCTGCTGTCGCCACGGGTCTTCAGCGCCGCGCGTTTCTTGGCGGCGTCGTCGGCCCAGCTGGATGAAAGCTTTTCGCTCTTGACCTGCTTTTTGTCACCCGGCTTGGCGACGGTGGCCGCACCCGGCACGCCGGGTTTGGCGGTGGGCTTGTGGATGGTGCCCTTGATGGCTTCCTTGGCGGCTTCGGCCTTGGCGGGTTCTTCGGGCTTCTTGGCGACCAGCACCTTCTTGGGCCCGGCCATCATGGCGCGGATGGCCGCGGCTTCGGCTTCGGCGGCCTTGCGGCGGCGAGAAAGATCGTCTGCCTTGGCGTTGTCCTCGGCAGCCTTGTCGGCGGCCTTGACGACGCGCAACAGCGGCTTGACGACCTCGGCGGGCTTGGGCACCTCGTCGGGCGCAGGCGCTGTTGACGGTGCTGTGGTTGCTGCAGGCGCGGTGGCCGCGGCTTCCGCCGGTGCGGCTTCTTCAGGCGCAGGCGCAGGCTTGACGGCGCTCTTGCCGTTGGCAATGTCGGCTTCAGCCTTGGCAGCGGCTTTGGTCTTGGGGGCCCTGGTCGGCGCCGGTGCTGCGGCCTTGGCCAACGCCGAAGCTGCTTCGGCAGCCGCATCGGCTTCTTGGGCAGCGCGTGCTGCGGTCGCTGCCGCAGCGGCTACAGCGTCAGCGGCGTCACGCGCCACACGCTCTTGTTCCTCGCGTGCTTCGCGCACGCGGCGCGCTTCGGCCAGTTCCTCTTCCTGCTTGCGCAGCGCGTCGGCTTGGGCGTGTGCCTCTTCCTCACGGCGCTGCAGGTCAAGCTCCTCGGCGCTGGGGCCGCTGGCCTCATCGCTGCCGGCCGGCGCATCGTCGCGCTTGACGAAGACCCGCTTCTTGCGCACTTCCACCTGGATGGTGCGGGCACGGCCGCTGGCGTCAGCTTGCTTGATCTCGGTCGACGTCTTCTTGGTCAACGTGATCTTCTTGCGCTCGGCGCCAACGACGGTGCCGTGCGACGTGCGCAAGAAATCGAGCAGACGTTCCTTGTCGGCTTCGGTCAGCGCGTCCTCGGGCGACTGCTTGGTCACCCCGGCCGATTGCAGCTGCTCTATCAACGCCGTGGTCTGGCGGCCAAGCTGGGCAGCAAATTGGGCGACGGTGGTCACGGCCATAAGTACGGTTTCCTCGGGTGTGCGGTGCGGCTGAGCAAGTGCTTCACAAACGCCATCAGGCGGTGAACCAATGCTCACGCGCTTTCATGATCAGCGTCTTGGCGGTTTCGTCTTCGATGCCCGAAATTTCGGTCAATTCGTCAACCGCCAGGTCGGCCAGGTCATCACGGGTGTGTATGCCGCCAAGCGCCAGTGTGGCGATCAGTTCGGGCGTCAGGCCTTGCAGGTCGCGCAGGTCTTGCGAAACCTCTTCAGCCTGTTCTTCTTTTTCAATTTCCATCGTCAGCAGCGCGTCCTTGGCACGGGTGCGCAATTCGTGCACCGTGTCTTCGTCGAAGCTCTCGATTTCCAGCATTTCCTGGATCGGCACGTAGGCCACTTCTTCCAGGCTGGCAAAACCTTCGGCGATCAGGATGTCGGCCACTTCGGCATCCACGTCCAGCTTGTCGACGAACAAGGCGCGCACCGATTCACTTTCGGTGGCCTGCTTGGCCTGGCTTTCTTCGGCCGTCATGATGTTGATGCGCCAGCCGGTCAGCTCGCTCGCTAAGCGAACGTTCTGGCCACCTCGGCCAATCGCGATGGCCAGGTTCTCTTCGTCGACCACCACGTCCATCGCATGGCGCTCTTCGTCGACCATGATGCTTTGCACGTTGGCCGGCGCCAATGCGCCAATCACAAATTGGGCCGGATCGTCAGACCACAACACGATGTCGACACGCTCGCCGGCAATCTCGTTGGTGACGGCGTTGACGCGCGAACCACGCACGCCGACGCAGGTGCCGATGGGGTCGACGCGGCGGTCGTGCGAGACCACGGCGATCTTGGCGCGTGAACCCGGGTCGCGGGCACAGCTCTTGATCTCGAGCAGGCCTTGTTCGATTTCCGGCACTTCCTGTGCAATGAGCTCGTTCATGAAACACGGCGCGCTGCGGCTGAGCATGATCTGCGGGCCGCGCTGCGTGGCGTCTATGCCCATCAGGAAAGAGCGCACGCGGTCACCGCTGCGCAGGTTTTCCTTGGGGATCATTTCGCTGCGTTTCAGGCGGCCTTCGACGCGGCCGCTTTCCACAATGATGTCGCCCTTGTCCAGGCGCTTGACGGTGCCGACAAAAATCTTCTCGCCTCGGGCCAGAAAGTCGTTCAGCAGTTGCTCACGCTCGGCATCGCGAATCTTTTGCAGGATGACCTGCTTGGCCGCTTGCGCACCGATGCGACCGATGGTCAGCGAGTCAATCGCTTCTTCGATGTAGTCGCCTTCTTCGATGTCTGGAATGCGGTCCAGCGCTTCTGACAGCAACTCTTCCGCATCAGGGTTTTGCAGGCCCGCACTGTCGGGCACTACCAGCCAGCGGCGGAAGGTTTCGTATTCGCCGGTGTTGCGGTCTACCGCCACACGGATGTCCACTTCGCCACCGTTGAGCTTTTTCGTGGCCGAGGCCAGCGCAGCTTCAACCGCACCGAAAACAACGTCCAGCTCGACGGTTTTCTCGCGCGAGATGGCATCTACCAAATTCAGCATGTCGCGGTTCATCGCTTACTTAACCTCCAGCTGTGCCCGGCGCCGCCGCCGCTTCGGGCGTTGCACCTGCCGTGCCGCTGTCGTCGGAGTCATTCCGAGACTTGCGACCCTTGAAATCAACCACGGGCACGAGACGGGCCTCGCGCACCTCTTCAAACTTGAAACCGAGCACCTGCTCAGCCTTGCCTGCTTTGAACAATAGGCTCCAGCCGCCGATGGCAGCTTCTGAAGCGCCGGCTGCCTGCGCCGCGTTTGTCGCGTTGACCGCATCGGCTTGGCCATTCACCAGCAGGCCCTGCCAGACCTTGCGGCCCTGGAACGGTGTCTTCAATGTCAGATTCACTGCCAGCCCGGCAAAACGCTCGAAGTCGGCCTCGGTTTTCAGCGGCCTGTCCAGACCCGGTGAAGACACTTCCAGCCGGGCGTATTCCAGGCCTTCCACTTCCAGCGCGTATTGCAACTGGCGTGTGACTTGTTCGCAGTCGTCCACCAGGACAAATTCTGAAGGCTGGCTGTAGACGCGGCCAGGGATGCGGTCAATCGTGATGCGCAGCAGACCGCGCTGGGCGCGTTCGACATCCACCAGGTCAAAACCCAAGCCGCTGACAGTGGCCGTGATGGCTTCGCGCCAGCCGACACGCACGCCCACCGGCACGGGCCTGGGTTCACGCGGCACGCGTGGCGTGCGCTCAGTGCGGGCGTTGGTGTGGCGGGCAGCGTGGCCATCGGCGTGACCAGGGCGCACGGGTGCCGGCTTGCGCCCACCCGGGGCACCCGCCGCACGCTTTGCACCTGGCGCTTTCGCGCCTGCCTTGCTGCTGATCGAACCCTTCATCAAACCCTGCGCACCTGATCTTTCGCTCAACCCTTGCCACCGGGCGAGCCGCCAAGACCTTCTGCCTGAACCTTGTATGCCAGGCTTTTCAGCCCAAACCTTGCGGTCCCCAGAGTCGATCAAGCAAAAAAAATGGGCTGGAATGTTCCGCCCACTTTAGCTTACCCGGAAAGGCTGGATTATAGCTGCCCAGTTTGTCACGGGGCAAGCCGATGTTGCAGTGCACACCAAGCCTGCCCGTCTGTGCAGGGGCCCCGTGCCAGAATCGCGCCCGCCTTGCACCCCGCTTTTCATCCCACTATCCATCCACGGAGACACCCATGGGCTTTCTTGCCGGCAAGCGCTTTCTCATCACCGGGGTGTTGTCCAACCGCTCCATCGCCTACGGCATCGCGCGCGCCTGCCACGCGCAGGGCGCCGAGCTGGCCTTCAGCTATGTCGGTGAACGGTTCAAGGAACGCATCACCGAATTTGCGCGCGACTTCGGGTCTGGGCTGGTCTTTGAATGCGACGTGGCCGATGACGCGCAGATCGCCCG
This sequence comes from Betaproteobacteria bacterium, assembly GCA_031371275.1. Lineage (GTDB taxonomy): Bacteria > Pseudomonadota > Gammaproteobacteria > Burkholderiales > Burkholderiaceae_C > Rubrivivax. The sequence goes on along the minus strand of JANMJI010000320.1, from coordinate 2,310 downwards.
CCTGTTCACCGACCTGGCCGCCACCTGGCCCAAGATCGACGGTTTCGTGCACAGCATCGGCTTCGCTCCGCGCGAGGCCATCGCCGGCGATTTTCTGGATGGGCTTTCACGCGAGGGCTTTCGCATCGCGCACGACATCTCGGCCTACAGCTTTCCGGCTCTGGCCAAGGCCGCGCGGCCCTACCTGAACACGAACTCGGCGCTGCTGACGCTGAGCTACCTGGGCGCAGAGCGTGCGCTGCCCAACTACAACACCATGGGCCTGGCCAAGGCTTCGCTGGAGGCCAGCGTGCGCTACCTGGCAGCCAGCCTGGGGCGCCAGGGTGTGCGTGTGAACGGCATCTCGGCCGGGCCCATCAAGACACTGGCTTCATCGGGCATCAAGGGCATAGGCAAGATGATCGAAGCATCGGCGGCCCTGTCTGCGCTGGGCCGCAATGTCAGCATCGACGATGTCGGCAATGTGGCTGCGTTTTTGCTGTCAGACCTGGCAGCGGGCGTCACCGCCGAGATCACCTACGTGGACGGTGGCTTCAGCAAGATGGCCGGCCTGGCGCTGGAAGACTGAGCCCGCGCATGCAAGGCCGCAAGGCCTTGCATGGCTGGCGAAGGCCGGAGCGCGATTTCACGCGCGAGGGCTGAAATCCAGCGTCAGGGCGCTACGCCCACACAGTCCACGTAGTAGCGGCGCACACCGTCGGCGCTGCTGTCGTCTTCCACCAGGCCGTGCACGTCGGTGTCGAAGCCCGGGAAGGCAGTGTTGAACTCGCGCGTGAAACGCAGGAAATCGCAAATCTTCTTGTTGAAGCGTTCGCCCGGAATCAACAGCGGAATACCCGGCGGGTAAGGCGTCAACAACGACGTGGTGATGCGCCCTTCCAGCGCGTCGATGCTGACGCGCTCGGTCTTGCGGTGGGCGATGTAGGCGAACGCGTCACTGGGCTTCATGGCCGGCTGGATGTCTGACAAATACATCTCGGTGGTCAGCCGCGCGATGTCACCCTTGGCGTACATCTGGTGGATGGCCTGGCACAAATCCTTCAGGCCCATGCGCTCGTAGCGCGGATGCTCGGCGCAGAACTCGGGCAGGATGCGCCACATCGGCGCGTTGCGGTCGTAGTCGTCCTTGAACTGCTGCAGCGCCGTCAGCAGCGTGTTCCAGCGGCCCTTGGTGATGCCGATGGTGAACATGATGAAGAAGGAATACAGGCCTGTCTTCTCAACCACCACGCCGTGTTCGGCCAGGAATTTGGTGACGATGCTGGCAGGTATGCCCGATTCGGCGAACTTGCCCGACATGTCCAGGCCCGGCGTGATCAGCGTGCACTTGATGGGGTCCAAGAGGTTGAAACCATCCGCCAGCGCGCCAAAGCCGTGCCACTTGGCCCCGGCCTTCAATATCCAGTCGCTGCTCTTGGCCATGCCTTCGGGCGCCAGCTTGTCCGGGCCCCAGACCTTGAACCACCAGTCCTTGCCGAATTCCTTGTCGACCTTGCGCATGGCGCGGCGGAAGTCGAGCGATTCGAGAATGCTTTCTTCCACCAGCGCCGGGCCGCCCGGCGCTTCCATCATCGCTGCGGCCACATCGCACGAAGCGATGATGGCGTACTGCGGCGACGTGCTGGTGTGCATCAAATAAGCCTCGTTGAAGAGGTGGCGGTCGAGCTTGCGTTCTTGCGCGTCCTGCACCAACACCTGGGAAGCCTGGCTGATGCCGGCCAGCAGCTTGTGCGTGCTCTGCGTGGCGAAAACGAGCTGGTCCTTGGGCCGCGGGCGGTTTTTGCCCATCGCGTGAAAGCTGCTGTAGAAGCGGTGGAAAGCGGCGTGCGGCAGCCAGGCTTCGTCGAAGTGCAGCGTGTCGACATAGCCGTCGAGCGCGTGCTTGATGGTCTCGGTGTTGTAGAGCACACCGTCGTAAGTGCTCTGCGTCAAGGTCAGGATGCGCGGCTTGACCTTCTTCGCGTCGACACCCTTCAGCAGCGGGTTCTTCGCGATCTTCTTGCGTATCGCCTCGGGCGAAAACTCGCTCTCTGGGATCGGGCCGATGATGCCGTAGTGGTTGCGCGTGGGCGTCAAGAACACCGGCACAGCACCGGTCATGATGATGGCGTGCAGGATGCTCTTGTGGCAGTTGCGGTCAACCACCACCACATCGCCCGGCGCCACCGTGTGGTGCCAGACCATCTTGTTGCTCGTACTCGTCCCATTCGTGACGAAGAAACAGTGGTCGGCGTTGAAGATGCGCGCCGCGTTGCGCTCGCTTTGCAGCACCGGGCCGGTGTGGTCCAGCAACTGGCCCAGTTCTTCGAC
>JANMJI010000143.1:0-54473 GCA_031371275.1 Betaproteobacteria bacterium | reverse complement strand
GGGGGATAGTGTTTTCAAACGCCTTTTTCCTTCCCCGTGGCACCCCGAACGTGGCGCCCGACGCGCTTGAGTCGGTGTTTGAAGGTGGCTGAGATCCGTTGATCGTTGACGGCGAAGCCGAAGGTCGTGCTTCTTGGGCGCCTTCCGCGGGTTATCCCTGGTCGCCAGCCCGCTGTCATCGGTCCCGCAAACTCTCGGACGCAGCCGACTCCAGCGGCCCTGGTCACTGGGTCGCCTGAACTGTCGCGGTTGGGCATCGTCAGGCTGCTTGAAGCGCTTGGCCACGGGCCGGCGCCCGAGGCGGTGCCCGCGCCTGCAATCCCAGGTGCGTGAGGATCTTCTCGATCACCGGGTGCTCCAGGATGGCCGCAATGATCTTGAGTTGGCCGCAGCAGTTCGGGCAGTGCTCCATGTCTATCTCGAACACGCGCTTGAGCAGCTTGGCCCAGCTCAGGCGCACCGGTCGGTGGTGCGCACAGCCCGCTTCGCACTCGGCGGGTGGCGCGGCCTGTGCGGGCGCCTCGGCCTCTTGCGGCACCACCAGCGCGCGCAGCTTGGCGTTGGGCGCCAGGACGCCATGGAACCGAATGAGGTGCAGCCGCGGCCTGGGCACCAGCGCCGCCAGCCGCTGCATGAACTCCAGCGGCGACATGACCAGATGCGTGGTGCCGTCGCGCCAGGCTGTCTTGAGCTTGAGCACCACCTGCCCGGCAGCGTTGGGCTGCACGCGCTCGTTGGCCAGTGCCGGGCGGGTGATGTAGCGGCACAGTTGCTCCAACGCCTGGCGGTCATCGGCGCCGCAGCGCACTGCGGCGTGCAGGCTGAAGCCGTTGATGTCGGCGCACAGCGTCTGCTTGAACTCCGTCTCCCTTGGCATGGCGCCCTGCACCGTCAGCACCTTCTGGCCGGCGCGCGGGCCGAACGCGATGCGGTAAGTACAGGCCGCAGCCTGCAGCGGCCTGAGCACGCGGGCCTCATCTGAATCACCGTCGTTGTGGGCCAAGTAGGTCGAACCCTCCTCTTCGACCAACACCCCCCTACGGATGAGCAGCTTCATCGTGCGGGTGATGATCTTGTGCAACACCGCCTGCAGCGCTTCATCCGTTGGTTCGGGAACTTCGACGAACTCCGGCGCCCCGTCATTGCCGCGCCGGTACACGCCGTCCAGCACCAGGCAGTGAAGGTGAATGTTCAAGTTGGCGGCTGAGCCAAAGCGCTGAATCAAAGTGACCGCACCGCTGTCAGCCTCGTCGGCCTTCAGGCTGGCCTGACCGAGCAGGTGGCGCGTGATGACGCGTTGCACCACCTGCAGCACAAGCGTCACCAGCTTGGGATGTGCAGCCAGCAGCAGGCGCAGCGGGATGGGTAGAGAGAGCACCCACTGCCGCACCGGCACATGGGGGATGACGTGGTCGACCAGGTGCGCCGCCGTCTGCGCCATGCGCCGGGCACCGCACGACGGGCAAAGGCCTCGCCGTTTGCAGCTGAATGCCACCAGCTTGTCGTGGCCGCAGTCGCCGCAGCGCAGGCGCAGGAAGCCGTGGGCCAGGATGCCGCATTCGAGGAAGGCGTCGAACTCGTCTTTGACGAATTGCGGCAGGTCGGCGCCAGCAGCGTCTTCGGCCTGGGCGAAGAAGGTTGCGGCGTGCTGCTGCACCAGGCAGTACAGCGTGGTCTGTTCCGGGCGGTGGCGCTCGTAGTGAACAGGTGCGCCATCCGGCGCCCGCTGGGGCTGCCGGCCGATGGCTTGCACGCGAGGCTCCCGAAGTGGTGAGCCCGCACGGTCTCAATCCGTGCTCCGAGATCGGGACAGTGGATGTCGGTTCTGGGTCGAAGGGCGACATCGCGGCACCCAGCCCCGTCGCCCACCGTTTGCTGTACAAACACAGCCACCCCCTCAGGAGCCTTGCCCATGCCCACCCTGCTCATACGCGGCGGCACCGTCGTCAACGCCGACCGCGAATTCCGTGCCGATGTGTTGTGTGTGAACGGCCAGATCACCCAGGTCGGCCCCAACCTTGAAGCGCCCGCGGGCGCGCAGGTGCTGGACGCTGGCGGCCGCTACGTGATGCCGGGCGGCATCGACCCGCACACCCACATGCAGTTTCCCTTCATGGGCACGGTGACGCGTGACGACTTCTTCAGCGGCACTGCCGCGGCATTGGCCGGTGGCACCACCACCATCATTGACTTTGTGATCCCCGACCCGAAAGAGCCGCTGATGGACGCCTGGCGCAAGTGGCGCGGCTGGGCTGAAAAGTCGGCGTCTGACTACAGCTTTCATGTCGCCATCACCTGGTGGGACGAAAGCGTGCGGCGCGACATGGGCACGCTGGTAATTGAGAAAGGCGTGAACAGCTTCAAGCACTTCATGGCCTACAAGAACGCCATCATGTGCGACGACGAAACGCTGGTGAACAGCTTCAAGCGCGCGCTGGAACTGGGCGCCATGCCCACCGTGCATGCCGAAAACGGCGAACTGGTGTTCATGCTGCAAGCCGAGATGAAAGCCAAGGGCATCCTGGGCCCCGAAGGCCACCCACTGAGCCGCCCGGCGGCGGTGGAAGCCGAGGCTGCGCAACGCGCCATCGCGATTGCCGATGTGCTGAACGTGCCGATCTACGTGGTGCATGTGTCTTGCGCCGAATCGGCCGAGGCCATAGCCCGTGCGCGGGCCCGTGGGCAGCGGGTGTTTGGCGAGGTGCTGGCGGGGCACCTCACTTTGGACGACAGCGTCTACCGCAACCCCAGCTTCGAATACGCGGCCGGCCATGTGATGAGCCCGCCCTTCCGCCCCGCCGGCCATTCGCAGGCTTTGTGGCGCGGGCTGCAGGCCGGCACCTTGCACACCACCGCCACCGACCACTGCACCTTCTGCGCCGAACAAAAAGCCGCCGGCCGCGATGACTTCAGCAAGATCCCCAACGGCTGCGGCGGCGTGGAAGAAAGGCTGGCGGTGATCTGGGACGAAGGCGTGAACACCGGGCGGCTGACGCCGAGTGAGTTCGTCGCCGTCACTTCCACCAACGCCGCCAGGCTGTTCAACATCTACCCCCGCAAAGGCTGCATCGCACCCGGCGCCGACGCCGACATTGTGCTGTGGGACCCGACCGCGACCAAGACACTGAGCGTGAAGACGCAGCGTTCACTGGGCGACTTCAACATCTTCGAAGGCCGCAGCGTCACCGGCATCGCCACCCACACCGTCAGCCAGGGCAAGGTGGTCTATGCCGACGGCGACCTGCGCGCCGAACGTGGTGCCGGCCGCCACATCAAGCGCCCGCCTTTCGGCCCGCAGTTCGACGCACTCGCCCGCAAGGCCGCATTGGCCGCGCCCGTAGCCGTGGAACGCTGAAGGAGATCAACATGGACACCCCCACCCTACCCATTCAAGTGAGTGGCCTGCGCATCAACGGCGAACGCCTGTGGGCCAGCCTGATGGAGTTGGCCGCCATCGGCGCCACACCCAAGGGTGGCGTCTGCCGGCTGACCTTGACCGACCTGGACAAACAAGGCCGCGACCTCGTCACGCGCTGGGCGCGCGAGGCCGGCCTGACGGTGACCATCGACAAGATCGGCAACGCCTTCATGCGCCGCGCCGGCCGCGACAACAGCCTGCCGCCGGTGATGACCGGCAGCCACATCGACACCCAGCCCACAGGCGGCAAGTTCGACGGCAACTACGGCGTGCTGGCCGGCATTGAAGTGGTACGCACGCTGAACGACCAGGGCATAGCGACCGAAGCGCCCATTGAGGTCGCCTTCTGGACCAACGAAGAAGGCTCGCGCTTCGTGCCGGTGATGATGGGCTCGGGCGTGTTCGCCAAGGCCTTCACCCTCGAGCACGCCTACGCCGCCACCGACACCGCAGGCTTGACGGTCAAGGGCGAGCTGGAACGCATCGGCTACATCGGCGACGAAGAACCCGGCGCCCATCCGATAGGCAGCTACTTCGAAACCCACATCGAACAAGGCCCGGTGCTGGAAGACCACGACGTGACCATCGGCGTGGTGACGGGCGTGCTGGGCATACGCTGGTACGACTGCACCGTCACCGGCATGGAAGCCCACGCCGGCCCGACACCGATGGCGCTGCGCAAAGACGCGCTTCAGGTGGCCGCCAAACTGATGCAAGAGGTGGTGGCCTGCGCGCACCGCCATGGCCCGCACGGGCGTGGCACGGTGGGCATGGTGCAGGTGCACCCGAACAGCCGCAACGTGATACCGGGCCGCGTGAAGTTCAGCATCGACCTGCGCAACGCCAGCGACGTGCTGTGCGAAGCGATGGACGCCGACATCCGCAGCGTGGCCGCGCGCCTGGCCGCCGAAAGCGGCCTGCCCATCACCATCGAACCTGTGTCGGCCTACACCGCCCAGCCCTTCCACGCCGAGTGCGTGAACGCTGTCGCACGGGCCGCCGCGCAACTGGGTTACTCGAACATGCCTGTCGTTTCAGGCGCCGGCCACGACGCCGTCTACATGGCCCGCCTGGCCCCGGCCGGCATGATCTTCATCCCGTGCAAAGACGGCATCAGCCACAACGAGATTGAAGACGCCAAGCCAGCGCACATCACCGCCGGGTGCAATGTGCTGCTGCATGCGATGCTGGAAAGGGCGCGGGTGGTGGGCTGGAGCGGTCTGCGATGAACCTGAGCAAGACCACAGCTTTCAACGACGCCGCTTCTGTTGCAGACCTCAGTCAGACCCCCCGCACACGAACATCTCTTTCGCGCGGTGCAGCGTTTGTGACAAGATGCCTCAGCACAGTTGCAACGCCAGAAGGCAGCGCATTCGAGCGTTAGGCATCTTGATCCCTCGCTGGCGCTTGTAGGCAAAATCTAGCCGGTAGCCGCAGGCAATGCAGCTACCGGAGCAGCCTTGCGATTCTTGGCCGTCTCCACGCTGCGCTTGTCGATCTTTGCGCGCCATGTCTCAAGCGCCATGATGTCTGCGAGTAGTTCATCGGGGTCCGGTACGGCCACCCCGCCCAACAGCGCCTTGTCGTGCGCGTAGTTTGAACACTTCGTCATGCCGGCATTCACTTGCGCGTAATCACCGTCTTCGACAACGACACCTGCCAGCCGCTGCGTTTCCACGCCTTTGCGGAAGCGCAGGATCACTTCGCGCAGCAGCACCTCCTCGACGGCGCGCTCCCACGCCATGCGCAGCCGGAAATAAGCATCGACAGTTTGCTTCCGGTGTTCCTGCTCTTCGCCGTCCTTTTGCAGTTTGGCGATAGTCTGGTGCTGGGCTTTCAATGCGCCGATCCGCTTGCTCGCATTCTTGCCCTCGAACGGCAGCTCCGGATCGGCAACGCCGAATCCCTCTGCACGCCGAGTCAAGCTCTGCGTGGCAATCGCCGCCCCGGCCAGCTTTGCTTCCTCTGCGAGGAGGCACAGAAAATAGATGTCATGGGTGAACACGATCACCTGGCGCTGCGCAGCTTCGAGGGCCAAGCGCTTTGCCACGCGCTCGCGCCGACGATGGTCGAGCGAAGACACCGGATCGTCGAACACGATGCCGCCCTTGCCGCCACTCAAGCCGACTTCGGCCAGGAAGGCGCTGATCGCAACCGCGCGCTGCTCGCCCTCGCTCAGGATGTCAGCGGGGCTGCGGCTCTGCGGCAGCTCCAGCTTCAGCTTGTGCAGCGCCTTGCCCTTGTCAGCACGGCTCTGAAGTGAAACACGAAGCGTACCGACACCCAAGGCCTTGAATTCGCGGTTCAACGCTTCGGCCAGTTCCTTGGAGACCACTTTCTCAGCCAACTCCGATGCCTTCAGCGAAATGGCGTTGGTTTTGACGGCCTACAGACACTTCACGAGCTTTGCTTGGTGGCCGAGTTTCGTGACCGCTGTGACCACGGCATCCTTGACTTGGCTCAAGCGAACCCGCGCATCGAGTTCACCAAACTGTTTCTGCAGCGCCGCGCGCGCCTTCTCATCCGACGCCTTCTCCAGGGTCTCGACCTCGGCGTTCAGCTTGTCGGCAAGAGCCTGGAGCCGCGCAGCCGGGTTGACCAAGGGCTGATCGATACCGTCCCACTGGTGCGAAAGCACCGCTGCCTTGATGGCTTCCTGTCGAGCGGTCAGCAACGGCTCGAATGCTCTTGCATCAGCCGCAAGTTGCGGGTCAAGGACTTCAATCTCGCCATGAGTCACATCGTCGAGATTCAGCGTGAGGACATGGGCAATGAATGGCCTGTATTCGGCGAACAGTGCGGTACGGCGTGCCTGCGATGTCTTCTCGGCTTCCTGCTGGATGAAGGCCTCGAAGCGCAGCATGCGCGCTGCGCCTTCTGCGAGAGGTTGCTGGCACAGTGGGCAAGGTGATTCAGCGCCCAGGTCGGGGAAAACTTTGTCAGGGTGAGACTCGACCGCGAATTTACGGGCGGCATCGACGAGCTCGCGCCAGACCTCGCCGCCGGTTCCCGGCAACAGGTTTTCGCCTTCCTTGAACTGCTTAGCGGCGAGCGCGGCCGCCGCCTGTGCCGTGCGGTAACCGTCCGCCAGGCTGCGCAGCTTGGTGGCGATCACTTGGTCCGCCAGCGCCCCTTTGTTGGTGGCATTCGTCGCAATGGCTTCCACGCGGCGGGCGCGCAGGCGCAACTGGGTTGCTTTCTCCTTCGGGTTGTTCTCTTTCAAGCTCTTGTCGAACGCGACGTGCCGGGCCAGATCTTCAGGCGTGAGCGTGGCCAGCGCATCGACTTGGGCAGTAGTCGTCTTGGCCGTCAGCGATGCGATCAACTTGCCGACGAGCGTGTCACCCTGCAGCGGCGCGAACGCGGTGAGGTCGACTGCGGACTGTGCATGCTCAGTGTCGACCAAGGTCTTCAATTGCTTGCAGACTTTCGCAAGTCCTTCGAACACGTCCAGCCCATAGGGCACATAGGAGAAGTCGTCCTCGCTGTCGAGATAGGCGCGCGCAGCGCGAATCGAAGATGGCGAATGACGACAACTCAGGAGGCGAAGCCTTGCCTTGTGTCCAGTGCGCACCCTTGGCAACGCCATCCACGGTAATCTCGAAAGCTGCCTCTGGAGCGCCAACCGTGCCCGCCGGCAGATTGGCGTTCGGATGGATGGCTTCCATCTGATCGCGGGCGCGGCAGGCGCGCTTGAGCACGCGTGCGTACCCGGATTTCCCCGAACCGTTGTCGCCGTAAATGACCGTCATTCCCGTCGCGCTGAACGGCAGATGCTGGTTCTCCGCGATCGCGTTGACGTGGCGCATGTTCTTGATGGCGTGCAGTTCAACATGCATCGTCGCCTTGACAGGTGCGGGAATCTGATCTGCCGTGAGCGGCTTCGGATTCCGGTCTTTCGGGTCGGGGATGCCATGTGCCGCCTTGAGAAGCGCGAACAAATCGTCCTGATCCTCTGCCGTCAGCGTCTGCTTGGCAAGCAAGCGGGCAACCGCATCGCTTTGCCATGTGGCAAGCCCCTGGGTCCAGACCAGTATCTCCTGCAGGATCGACATGGGTTTCCTCCAGTTGTTGTCATTGCTTTTCTTCTTTGAAGTGCGCTGACCGAGACGACCGCTGAGTTGTATTCAGCAGTAATCACGCCGGCACATTCAGAAACATTATGGCCACCCCGGAGTACCGTCGCCAGGCTCTCGGGCCACTCAGTTACGCCGCTATTCGGATGCTCTCCAAAGACCTCGGACTCACCCCAACGTCCCGCCAGTTCATCGGATGGCACGTGAACAGCAGAATCTGATGCCGAGTCCCCGCATCAAACAACACCCGCTTCATCAACGCCAACCGCTCCTCATCGCTATGCACCAACGCATCATCCAAGATGATCAACGTCGGCCGTCCCGCCTCCCTCAGCAAGTCCGCATAAGCCAGCCGGCTGATCACGCCCATCTGCTCGCGCGCGCCAAAGCTCAGCGTGTCGAACGCACCTGACTCCGGCCCCGTCGGGCCGCTGCGGGTCAGCGGGCCGGGGCTCAGGGTTTCGTCTATCTCCAGGTGCGCCTGCGGAAACAGCAGTTGCAGATAGTGGTTCAGATGCTTCTGCAGCGGCGCCTGCAGCTTGCGCGTCAAGGCGCCGCGTTTGTCTTTCAGCAGCTTCAGCAAGTGGTCCAGCGCAGCAGCGCGGCGGCGCAGTTCTTCAGCGCGGCGGGCTGCCTGGGCCAGGTCGCGTGCCAGCGCTGCCTGCCGTTCTTCCAGGCCTTGGGCGCCGGCGCTTTCCAGTTCCACTTCCAGCCGCAGCAGCGCGGTCTTGCGCTCCTCGAAAGCCTTCTCCAACTGTTCGGCGCTTTTCTGAAAACGTTCGATGTCCTGCTTCAGGATGCCGGGCCGCGCTTGTGCCACTTCGTCGGCCTTCAGCTTGACCGCTGCCGCCAGCGTGGCCTGCTCGGCGCGGGTGTCCACCAAGGCCTGGTTGGCGGCTTGTAGTTTGTCGGCGCGGTCGGGTGCGCTCAACAAGGCAAGTGCGGCCTGGTGCTCGCGCTGTGCGCCTTCCAGCGTGGCCTGCGCGTTGCCCGCAGCCACGCGCGCCTGGTTCAGGCTGGTGTTGATCTGTTCCATCGCGCGGCGGGTGGTGTCTTCGCCGGTTTCGGCTTCTGACACCGACGCAGACAACGGCGTCGGCTGATCGTCAGCCGTCGGCGGCGTTGGCATCTTTGCGAGCGCGGTTTCAAGCTCTTGTATGCGCGCCCCTTGCGACAAGACCTCAGCGCGCAAAACGTCAATGCTTTTGGGTGCCAACGCTTTGAGCGTGGCCATCGCAGTCTTCACCTCGGCACTGCGTTGTGTGTTCGTCTGGTGGCGCGCTTCGGCTGCGTCCAGCGACGCCAAGCCCAAGCGCTGCAGCAGCGCCACATGCTGGTCGCTTACGGTGTTTTGCTGATGGCCCAACTCGGCCAGATCGGCGCCGCCGGGCCGTATCTCGACGTGACCCATGGCGCCAAGGTGCAACACCGTCGGCGCCAGCAGCAGCCGTTCGCCGGTGCCCGTCAGCGGCTCGTCGCCCATCTGCACGCTGTGGCCATCGGCCAGCTTGAAGTGCAGCCGGGTGGCGATGGCCGCGCGCTGGATCTGCAGTTCACGCAGTTGCACGCTCTGCGCCCGCAGTTGCAGGAGCACATCGCTGCTGATGTGCGAGGCCGCCGCCTGCGCCTGCAGGTCCAGCAGCGTGGTCTGTTCGGTCTCGGCCTGCTGCAGCCGTGTTTGGCTGGCCTGGGTCTTCTGCTTCAGATCGTCCAGCTCGCGCGCCAGGCTGCTGCGTGTGTGTTCCTGGCGCACATGGCGAAGCAAGGCCCGGGCAGCTTCAGAAGCGGCTGTGGCCGTGGTCGCCTGGGCTGCCCATTGCGCGGCCAGATGGCCCGCAGCGCCCAGCCCCTGCTGCGCGGCATCCACCGCAGCGGCGCGTGTTTTGGCTGCCGTGTCCTGCTCGGCAAACGTCTCCAGCTGGCCACGCAGCAGCTTGGCTTTCGCGTCCAACTGCTCGACACGTTGGCGGTCGGCAGCCAGTGATGCTTGCACCTGTTCAATGGCTTCCAGCTTGCGCCGCGCAGCTTGCTCCTGTGTACGGAAATCTGCCCAGGGCTTGTGTGCTGCGTCTGCCGCTTGATCACGCCGCAGTGCGCCCAGCAGGTCCACCTTCTGGCGGTAGGCGGCCACGTCGGCGGCTGTCGCCTTCAGCTCGCTGTCGATCTGCATCTGGCGCTTCAGCGCTTCGGCAAAGCTGCCCCGCGGTGCACCGCCGGCCGGCGTCAGCAATTCGTTGCGTTGGGCTTCAACACTGGCCAGCAGTTCGTCGCCGCCACTGCTGGCCACTTCGCCGAGCGACGCATTCAAGGCGTTGCGTAAGTGGTCGGTGGCAAACAACACGGGGTCCTTGATGTCCTGGCCAGCGCCTTGCTGGATCCACAGCAAACCCGGGATGCCCCAGTGCTGCGCCGCGCTGGCGCCCTTGCCCGCGTATTGAAAGCCCAGCAGATCAGCCAAGTGGTCTTCGGCCAACGCGCCGTCCAGGCGCTGCGTGCCGGCCTGCAACTCACAGCGCTTTTTGCTGAGGAAGCTCTTGCTCAGGCGGTAGGGCTGGCCAGCCACGGTGAAGTCCAGTTCCACGGTGGGCGATGCGGCCGTGTCGCCCCAAGGCCGGAAGTCGTCGACGCTGCTGGACCGATGGCGCTCGAAGAAGGCTGCGCGCACCGCTGCCACGATGGTGCTCTTGCCGGCTTCGTTGGGTCCGGTGAAGAGGTTGATGCCACTGGCAAGGTCCGTGATCTCGACGGGCTTGCGGAACTGCTTGAACTGTTCCAGCCGGATGCGTGTGAGCTTCACGACGCGGCCTGCTCTGTGAACGTTCCCGCGACCGTTCCTGCGCGGTGGCCGCGGCGTTCGTGCAGCAGGCCGGCCAGCAGCGCGAGTGCGTCGCGTGCAACTTCGACGGCTTCCGGCGCGGCGCCGGTTTGTGCCGTGCGCAACTCGGCCAGCACATCACCCAGATAGCCGTCGGCCTGGAGCGCGGCGATGTCTTCTGTCGTCGGCTCGAAGCGCAGCGCCGACAGGTCGGCCACCAGGCAACGCGCCCGGCCACGCGCCTGGCCGATGGCGTCTTGCAGGCGCCGCTGTCCCGCCAGATCGGTACGCCCGGACAGGCTCAGGTCCACCACGTCGGCCGGCGACAGACCGGCCAGTTGCAGCAGCAGCGCGTCCAGGTCGCTGGGCACCTGCAGGTCCACTATGTCTTGCCGCCAGCGGTACTGGCTTGTGACGTGCCGGGTCACACTGGGCAGCGCGCCGGGTTCAGCCAGCGTGACGATCAGCGCCTGGCCGGAGTCATTCGCCCTGAAGCGGTCGGTCTCCGGCGTGCCGCTGTACCAGGTGCGCGTATCGACCTGCCTGCAGCCATGCCAGTCGCCAAGGGCCAGATAGTCCAGGCCGGCCTGCGTGGCGCGCGCAGCCGCAATCGGGTTGCTGGAGGCTATGTCTTCGGCCAGGATGCCTTGCACGCTGCCATGTGCCAGCCCGACACGGAACAGGCCGTTGGGAAGCTGGGCCGCGGCGAACCAGTCGGTCAGGTCGCTGTGGGTGTGGCGCTGCGTCAGCGGCGCTGGCAGCAGTGCCAGCTGCAGCGCTGGAAGAACCAGCGGTTCGGGCTTCAGGCAGAGACGGGCGTTTGGCGGAATTGCCTTCAGCCGCGCGGCGCGGGTCCAGACCGATTCGGCCAGTGCCGCATCGTGGTTGCCGGGAATCAACACCCAAGGCCCGTTGAATGCGGCCATACAGTTGAAGAGCCGGTGCACGGTCTTGTCGGCAACGCCTTGAGCGTCGAACACATCGCCGGCCACCAGAACGGCATCAACGCCTTGCGTCACGGCCAGTTGCGCCAGCCGCTCGACGACGCTGAAGCGTGCCTCGGCCAACAGCGCCGCGTCGTCTGCATCGAACTGGCCGTACTGCTTGCCGATCTGCCAGTCGGCTGTGTGCAGCAATTTGATCAACGCTGTCTCCCTGGAAAGCCTTCGCAGGCAGTCTAGCGGCAGCGCCAAGCGCAACGCCGGGCCGACGACCTATGGAGCCTTTAGGCAGCGAAAGTAAGACGTTACATACGCTCCACAAGCTATCCACAGGATATGAACTTATATTTTCCTCCGATACATTCGAGGTGGGCACCATGGCAACCAAGCCCGGCGGCCCGCTATGAAAAAGGAGTGGCCCATGACAACGCAACCGATGCCTGAGCTACAAGCCTACGAGCGCAATCTGCCGGCGTGGCTGGCCGCGCATGAAGGTGAGTTCGTGGTGCTCAAGGGCGACAAGATGGCGCACTTCGCCCAAAGCTACGAGGACGCCCTAACCTGGGCTTATGAAACCTTCGGCCTCACGGGCTTCTTCGTCAAGCGCGTGGCCCCGGATGCCGCGGTGGTGCACCTCAGCCGCGATGTCGGCCTGTGCCGGTAGCCGACCTGCGGGTACACCGGAACGGCCTGCTGGTTGAAGTAAGCCTGGGCCCGAGCGCACCGCTGCGCGCGCTGCTTTGGAAGCAAAGCAAACCGGTGCCGCCGGCGATCTCCGCCACTTTCTTGGTGGACACAGGCGCGGACACCACGATGGTCAGCGAGCAGCTCATGCGCTCGCTCGGTTTGGCGCCAACCAGCCAAACCAGGGTGATCACATCGACCACAGGCACGAAGGGCGAGGTCTGCGACGTCTATGGTATTGAGTTGATCCTGCTGCCACACGTCGCCCAGCCCAGAAGATGGGGCGCTGTCGAAGTGTTGGCACGCCCGCTGCTGAACCAGGGCACGGACGGCTTGTTGGGGCGGGACCTGCTCGCGCAACTGGTGTTGACCTACGACGGCCCGCGCGCGGCCGCCAATATCACATACTGATTTGGCTGACATTCGTCATGAGTGTCACCCATGCGCCGTGCACACCACCGCGCTGTGCACACCGTTCCCAAGGGTAATCTGGAATTTGGTAGGCCGTGTAGGACTTGAACCTACGACCAAAGGATTATGAGTCCTCTGCTCTGACCAACTGAGCTAACGGCCCCCTGCGCACAGCGCATTCTAGGTGCCCAGCCTGGCCTGCTCCGCTACTTGGCTGACAGCGCGTTGCCCACCAGCCGTGACGTGATGTCGACGATCTGGATCATGCGGTCGTAGGCCATGCGGGTGGGGCCGATGACGCCCAGCGTGCCGACGATGCGGCCGTCTACCTCATAGGGCGCTGTCACCACACTCAGTTCTTCGAAGGGCACGACGCGGCTTTCGCCGCCGATGTAGATGCGCACGCCCTCGGCGCGGCTGCTCACTTCAAGCAGGCGCATCAATTCGGTCTTCTGCTCGAACACACCAAACAAACGGCGCAGGCTGCTCATGTCGTTGCCGAAGTCTTGCACCGTCAGCAGGTTGCGCTCGCCCGAGACCACCACGTTGTCGGCGCTTTCGGCCAGCACGTCGCTGCCGGCTTGCACGGCGGCTTGCATCAGGCCGGCAATTTCAACGCGCAGTGCGTCAATCTCGTTTTTCAGCCGCTCGCGCACTTCTTCGATGCTCAGGCCGGCGTAGTGCGTGTTCAGGAAGTTGCTGGCTTCCACCAGTTCACTTTGCTGGTGGTCGCGGGCGGTGAAGATGACGCGGTTTTGCACATCGCCGTCTGGCGCCACCAGGATCACCAGCACGCGCCTTTCGCCCAGGCGCAAAAACTCGATGTGGTGGAAGACGCTGGCCTTGCGCGGCGCTGTCACGACGCCGACGAAATTGCTCAGGCTGGACAGCAGGCCGGCGGCCTGGGCGATGACACGTTGCGGCTGGTCGGGGTGCAGTTGGCCGCCGGCGGCGGCCACGCTGGGCGATACATGGGCCAGATCGTCCATCGAATACGGCCGCGCGGTGAGCATGGTGTCGACGAACAGCCGGTAGCCGCGGGCGGTGGGAATGCGGCCGGCGCTGGTGTGCGGGCTGGCGATCAGGCCCAGGTCTTCCAGGTCGGCCATCACGTTGCGTATGGTGGCCGGCGAAAGGTCCAGCCCCGAGGTGCGCGACAGCGTGCGGCTGCCCACCGGCGTGCCGTCGGCGATGTAACGCTCAACCAGCGTTTTCAGCAGTGTGCGTGCGCGGTCGTCCAGCATGGTGGTTGATTGTAGGAAGGCCCGTCGGTGGCTGCTGCCCCTTGTGCGGTGGCGCGGGGCCCTATGGTGTAATCCGGCGCATGCCATCAGGCTTTCGTCATGCTGCCATCGTCGGCAAAT
This sequence comes from Betaproteobacteria bacterium, assembly GCA_031371275.1. Lineage (GTDB taxonomy): Bacteria > Pseudomonadota > Gammaproteobacteria > Burkholderiales > Burkholderiaceae_C > Rubrivivax. The sequence goes on along the minus strand of JANMJI010000143.1, from coordinate 40,764 downwards.
ATCAGGCGCGGGGCATACGCCCGCTGCTGGAAGAAATCGCTCATTTTTTGATGAGACAGGGCCTGGAAGTCAGCTTCGAGCGTGACACAGCTGCGGCCACCGATGTCACTGATTTCGAAGCCTTGTCCACACAAGAGATGGGCCAGCGCTGTGATCTTGCCGTGGTGGTGGGCGGCGACGGCACCATGCTGGGCATTGCACGCGAACTGTCGCGCTACAACCTGCCGCTGGTGGGCATCAACCAGGGCCGGCTGGGTTTCATCACCGACATCCCCATCGACAAGTTCAAGGAAGCGCTGGCGCCCATCATCGCCGGCGACTTTGAAGAGGAACAGCGCGCGATGCTGGAAGGTGGCGTGTGGCGTGATGGCCAGTGCATCTTTGAAGGGCTGTCTCTGAACGACGTGGTCGTCAGCCGCGGCGCCACCGCCAGCATGGTGGAAATGCGTGTCGACGTGGACGACGAATTCGTCGCCAACATGCGCGCCGACGGCTTGATCGTGGCCACGCCCACCGGCAGCACGGCCTACGCGCTGTCGGCCGGCGGGCCCATCCTGCATCCCAGCATTGGCGGCCTGGTGGTGGTGCCGATTGCCAGCCACACGCTGAGCAACCGCCCCATCGTGCTGCCCGACGGCGGCGAGGTGCGCATAGGCATCGTCGCGGGCAAGGATGTGTCGGCCAACTTCGACATGCACACGCTGACCAGCCTGCTGCATGGCGACCAGGTGCGGGTGCGACGTTCGGCCTTCAGGGTGCGTTTCCTGCACCCACGCGGCTGGAGTTACTACGCTACGCTGCGCCGAAAATTGCGCTGGTACGAAGGCGTGGTCTAGACATCATGCTGCGCCGCCTGGTCTTGCGCGACGTGGCCATCGTTGCCGAACTGGAATTGGAACTGCGCGCGGGCTTCTCCGTGTTGACGGGTGAAACCGGCGCCGGCAAGTCCATCCTCATCGACGCGCTGCAGTTGGCCCTGGGCCACCGCGCCGACGCAGCACTGGTGCGCGAAGGCGCGCCGCGCGCCGAGGTCAGCGCCGAATTTGACAGCCCTGCGTCGCTTGCAGGCTGGCTTGATGAGGCCGGGTTGGCCGCCGAAGATGCGGCGGAAAACACGCTGCTGCTGCGCCGCACGGTGGATGCACAAGGCAAGAGCCGGGCCTGGATCAACGGCAGCGCGGCCACGGTGTCGCAGTTGCGTGCAGCGGCAGAACACCTGGTGGACATCCACGGCCAGCATGCCTGGCAAAGCCTGACGCGCCCGGCCGCCGTGCGCGCGCTGCTGGATGCGCAGGCGGGCGCCGACACGAGCGCGATGTCTAACGCGTGGAATGAGTGGTGCAAGGCCCAGGCCCGGCTGGACCAAGCCCGCGGCCAGCGCGACACGCTGGAAGGCGAACGCGAACGCCTGGCCTGGCAGGTGGGCGAGTTGGCCAAACTGGCACCGGCCGAAGGGCAGTGGGATGCGCTGAACACGGAACACCAGCGCCTGGCGCACGGCCAGGCCTTGCTGGACGGCGCGCGCACGGCGCTGGATGCTGTGTCTGACGCTGAAAACAGCGCCAACGCGCTGACCTCGCGCGCCATCACTGCGCTGGATGAAGTGCAGCGCTACGACCCCGAACTGGGCAGCGTGGCAGAGGTACTGCGCACTGCGCGGGCGCAGCTGGAAGACGCTGCCCACACCTTGCACAGCTACCTGGGCCACCGCGAACCCGACCCAGAACGCCTGGCCGAGCTGGACGGCCGCATCGCCGCCTGGGTCTCGCAAGCTCGCCGCTACCGCCGCACACCGGCCGAGTTGCCCGCGCTGCTGGCCGGCTGGCGGACCGAGCTGAAAAGTCTGGACGCAGCGGCCGACCTGGAGACGCTGGCCGCCCAGGTGGCTAGCGCCGAAAGTGTGTGGCGTGCGCAAGCCCAGCACATCACGCTGTTGCGCGACAAGGCTGCGCCCAAACTGGGTCGCGCCGTGACCCAGGCCATGCAGCAGCTGGGCATGGCCGGCGGGCGCTTTGACGTGGCACTGCTGGCGCAGCAAGAACCGCAAGCCTTCGGGCTGGAAGCCGCTGAATTCCGCGTCGCCGGGCACGCTGGCAGCACACCCCGGGCGCTGGGCAAAGTGGCCTCGGGCGGTGAGTTGTCGCGGCTGGCTTTGGCGATTGCCGTGACCACAGCGCAAGGCTCGGCCGGCGCAGCCACCACGCCGACGCTGATCTTCGATGAGATCGACGCCGGCGTCGGCGGCACGGTGGCCGACAGCGTGGGCCGGCTGATGAAACAACTCGGCCGCAGTTGCCAGGTGCTGGCCGTCACGCACCTGGCGCAGGTGGCGGCGTGCGCCGATGGCCATTTCGTCGTCAGCAAGGCGCTCAGGGGCAAGCAAACGCTGTCTGATATTCAAGCCGTGGAAGGCGAAGCCCGCGTCGCCGAAGTGGCGCGCATGCTGGGCGGTGAAAGGCTTTCGGGCACGGCACATGCGGCTGCCCTGCTGGGCCGCAACAAGCAGGACCAGGCCAGTGAGTGAGTGGATGGCCATCGACGGCGGCCGGCGCGACGAGGTCATTCTCATCACCGGCATCTCGGGCTCGGGCAAATCGGTGGCGCTGCATGCGCTGGAAGACGCGGGCTATTTCTGCGTCGACAACCTGCCGCCCGAGTTGCTGCGCGACTTCATACGCCTGGAACACGAACGCTTTGCCCACCGCGTGGCGGTGGCGGTGGACGTGCGCACGGCTTCTTCATTGCCGCACCTGGTGCCCTTGATCGAAGAGCTGAAAAACGAAGGCGTGCGCATACGCCCGATCTTTCTGGACGCCAGCACCGACGCGCTGCTGCGCCGCTTTTCTGAAACCCGCCGCCCGCACCCGCTGACGGCCGCACCGGCGATGGGCGACAGCGCACGCGCGCTGACCGAAGCGATAGAGCTGGAACGTGACCTGCTGAGTGCTTTGCGCGAGATCTCGACCGTCATAGACACCAGCCAGCTGCGCCCGGCGTTGCTGCGCAACTGGGTGCGTTCACTGGTCGGCGCGCGCGATGCAGCGCTGACGCTGGTGTTCGAGAGCTTCGCCTTCAAACACGGCGTGCCGCTGGACGCCGACTATGTGTTCGATGTGCGCGTGCTGCCCAACCCCTACTACATCCGCGAACTGCGCCCGCTGACCGGGCGCGACGCGCCGGTGGCGGCCTACCTGGAAGCCCAACCCGAGGCCGGCGAGATGCTGCTGCAGATACAGACCTTTTTGCAGCGCTGGCTGCCCTCATTCGAGGACGACCAGCGCAGCTACCTCACCGTGGCCCTGGGCTGCACCGGCGGCCAGCACCGTTCGGTCTATGGCGTGGAATGGCTGGCGCGCCGTTTTGAAGGCCGCTTTTCCACGCTGGTGCGCCACCGCGAACTGGACGCCCGCGAGTAAGACCCATGTCCGAACACACCATGCTGCCAACACCGCTGCCGCTGTTTCCGCTGCAGATGGTGCTGTTCCCCGGCGCCGTGCTGGGCTTGAAGGTGTTTGAGGCGCGCTACCTCGACCTCGTGGCCACCTGCATGCGCAAGCGCCAGCCCTTTGGCGTGTTATGTCTGAAGTCGGGTTTCGAGGCCGGCCGCGTCGAAAGCCCGGTGCAGATGGAAAGTGTCGGCGTGCTCGCGCACATCGAAGAGGTGGACGCCGAACAGCCCGGCATCCTGCGCGTGCGCTGCCTGGGCGGCGAGCGGTTCCGCCTGACAGGGCCAGCCACACAGCGCGACAACGGTTTGTGGGTGGCGCCGGCCGAGACGGTTGCACCCGACACCGCGCGCATGCCCGGCCCGGCCGTGCTGCCCACCGTCACCGCGCTGGCCGAAGCCATACGCAAGCTGCAAGCGCAAGACCGCACCCCCTTCGCGCCGCCCTATCGGCTGGACGACGCCGGCTGGGTGGCCAACCGCTGGTGCGAACTGCTGCCGGTGAGCCTGGCCGCCAAGCAAAAGCTGATGGCGCTGGAAGATCCGGTGATAAGGCTCTCGCTGGTAGACGGTTTTCTGCGCGACAAGAAGGTGATTGTCGGCTGATCTTGTTCAGCCGTCAGCAGGCGCCGAGCAGGCGCCGCACAGGGGCCGGCAGGCCCATCAACAGCGCTTCATCGACGCTGACCCAGCGACCTTCGGGCAGTCCATCGGGCAGCTTGCCGCGGGCCGGCAAGGTCCATCGCATCGGATGCAGCGTCCACTCGAAGTGTGTCAGTGCATGTTGGAAGCTGGGCCACCATTCACCAGCGCCCGACCAGGTCCGCACCAGGTCTTGCAGATCGGCCGGCGTGTCGAATTCGGGCAGGCTCCACAGCCCCGCCCAGACACCACGTTCTGGCCGCTGCACCAGCAGCAGCTTGGCGCCACGGCGCAGCCACAGCAGCGCGTTGTTGCGCGTGCCGCGCCGCGTGCGTCGGGTCTTCACGGGCAGCCGTTCTGGCGCGCCTGCGGCATGGCCCACGCAGCGCGGCGCCAATGGGCAGCGCTCACACGCCGGCTTGCGCAGGCTGCACACGGTGGCGCCCAGGTCCATCAGCCCTTGCGTGTAGACATCCACATCGCGCGCGGGCAGCAGGTTTTCGGCCAGCGCCCACAAGCGTTTTTCTTCGGCGGCCGAGGACAGGTCGCCATCGAAGCCGAGCGCGCGTGTCAGCACACGTTTGACGTTACCGTCCAGGATCGCGGCGCGTTCGCCGAAGCAGAAAGCGGCGATGGCGGCCGCGGTGGAACGGCCGATGCCGGGCAGCGTGGCCAATGCCGCGCTGTGGGTCGGAAAGGTGCCGCCGTGCTGCGCCACCACGGCCTGCGCGCAGCGGTGCAGGTTGCGTGCGCGGCTGTAGTAGCCCAGCCCGCTCCACAGCGCCAGCACATCGTCCAGCGGCGCGGCGGCCAGGGTCTGCACGTCAGGAAACCGCGCCAGGAAACGCGGGTAGTAGGCCAGCACGGTGCTGACCTGCGTCTGCTGCAGCATCACCTCAGACAAACACACGCGGTAGGCGTCGCGCGTGGCCTGCCAGGGCAGGCCGTGACGGCCATGCTGGCGCTGCCAGGCGATGACGGTTGCAGCCAGCGCCGGCTGCGCGGGCCGCGTCAAGCGGCGGCCTGCTGCTGCACGTCAGGCCTGGCGGCCGCAGGTTCTTGCGCCAGGCGGCGCGCGCTGGCGATGGTGTCGCTGGCCAGTGCATCCAGCCGCGCCAGCATCGCGGCGCCTTGTTCGTCCTGGCCCTGCACTTCGGCAATGCGCTGTTCCAGTTCTCCCGCGGCGGCCTGCACCCGCTGCAGTGCTTCACGCCGGCGCGTGAAGCCGCGGCGGCGTTCGCGCAATTGCACTTCGACCTGGCTGGTGGCGCCCTTGCTCCACAACTCCAGTTCGCCGGCGGCGTTCTCAAACACCACGCGCAGGCGCGACAGCAGCATGCGGCGGAACTGTTCGGCAAAGCCGGGCGCGGCCATGCGCCAGGCCTGCGAGAAACCCAGGTAGCGGCTGTAGTTCTGGCCGATCAGGTCAAGCTCATCGAGGAAGTGCGACAGGTCCGGCGCCGGGCCGAGCGAGAAGGCAAAACCGAATTCGGTGTTGAGCTGGCGAAAGCTCGCTTCCAGCATCTGGCGCATCTCTTCGGCCTGGGCCTGGGCCTGCATCACCGATGCGCGCAGGCGCCGCAGCAGCGTGTCGAAGGCCGCGCGTGCGCCCAGCTTGAAGGGCTTGGCGCCCATCGCCGCCTGCATCGCTGCCACCTCGGTGCGCAGCGTGTCGCTGGACAGCGCGGCCAGCAGCGTCTTCAGTATCTTCATCTGCACCGCGCGCAGCGCCGCCAGGCGCGCCGTGCAGCGCTCGAAGTCGGCCATCTCGATATCCACACGGCCGACCATCATGCGCAGCTTGGCGCCGCTCTTGCCGCGCAGGCCGCGCAGTTCAAGCAATTGTTCGGCGTGCTGGCGGCGGCGGTCGGCCAGGCGGCGGCCGGCCGACAGGCGCAGTTGTTCGACCACGCCCACCGCCGACTGCACCAGCAACTGGCGGCGCCGCGGCAGCAGCTCAAGGGCCAGCGCCTGTTCCAGCGGCGGCAAGCGGCTGGCCGCCAGCGCGGCAGGGTTGCCCGCCACGCGTGCGGCCAGCGCATCGCGGGCTGACAACGCGAAGATGCGGGCCATCGGCACGCCCAGCGTTTCTGCGCTGTTGGCACGTTGTTGTTCGATCTGCGCCTGCACTTCGGCGTGCGTGGCCAGCGGGTCTGCCAGCGCGTCTATCTTGTTCAGCACGACAAAGCGTTCCAGGCTGGCCTGGCCCAGGTGTTCGCGCCAGATGGCCAAATCGGAACGCGTGACGCCGGTGTCGGCGGCCAGCACAAAGACCACGGCGTGTGCTGCCGGCAGCATGCTCAAGGTGAGTTCGGGCTCGGCGCCCACGGCGTTCAGCCCGGGCGTGTCGATGACGACGAGCCCACGCTGCAGCAGCGGGTGCGGGTAGTTGATGACGGCGTGGCGCCAGGCCGGCACTTCCACGCTGCCGTCCTGGGCCTGCGGCGGGTTGTCTTCGGGCTGGGCGTCGTTCCAGAAGCCCAGCGCCACCGCCTGTTGCTGGCTAACGCGCTGGGTGCGTGTCACCGCGCCCAAGGCCGCGACCAGCGTTTGCGGGTTCGCCGGGTCGAGCGGCACATGGTGCCAGTGTTCGTCACGCGGACGCAGTTCTGACAGCGACAGGCCGCGCAACCGGGTCTCTATCGGCAGCAGCGCCAGGCGCGGCGGCAGACCCGACTCGTAGCGCAATTCCACCGGGCACATGGTCGTGCGGCCTGGCGTGGCGGGCAGCACGCGCCGGCCTGTATCGGCAAAGAAGATGGCGTTGATGAGCTCACTCTTGCCGCGCGAGAACTCGGCCACGAAGGCCAGCACCAGTTTTTCTGAGGCCAGGCGTTCGCGTAAAGCGCCCAGCAGCGCGGCGTCGTTGTCGTCCAGCAGGTCTTGTTCGGTCAGCGTCCGGCCCAGCAGGGCGATCTGACGGTCCAGCGCGGCGCGCCAGACGGCCATCTCGTCCAGGCTTTGTGCGATCGGGCTGGTGGTCGTCGTCATGGGCGTGCAGAGGCTGCTTCAAATGCTAGCGCAGCACGCAGGCCGCAGCGGCCACAACAGCGCCGGTTTGTGACCGCTGTGCTGCGGATGGCCCGGCAGATGTCACACCGGCAACGGGCTTTGCTGCCGTTGTTACCGACGCTGACGCTATCGCCGCTGAAGTCATCGGCGTTGAAGTCATCGGCGCTGAAGTCATCGCCGCTGAAGTCATCGCCGCTGAAGTCATCGCCGCTGACAGACGGCACAGAAGTAGGTCGAACGCTGCGCCTGCACCGCGCGCCGCACGGCGCTGCCGCAGCGCCCGCAGGGCTGGCCGGCGCGGCCGTAGACACCGGCTTCGGCCTGGTAGGCGCCGCTGGCGCCGTGCACGTCGGTGAAGTCGCGCAGCGTTGATCCGCCCAGTTCCAGCGCCCTGGCCAGCGTGCTGCGCAGCGCCGCCAGCAGGCGCGCGGCACGCGGGCGGCTGATGCGCCCGGCGCGCAGTGCGGGATGAATGCCGGCCTGGAACAAGGCCTCGCAGGCGTAGATGTTGCCGGCGCCGACCACCACATCGCCAGCCAGCAGCACGGCCTTGATGGGCGCGCGGCGCAGCGCCAGCGCGGCGTGAAAGGATTGTGGCGTCAGCGCCGCATCGAAGGGCTCCATGCCCAGACGCTGCAGCAGCGCGGCGGCGGGCGCGGCGGCAAGTCCGGCCGACCACACCACCGCGCCAAAGCGCCGTGGATCGTTCAAACGCAGCGTGCCGTTTGTGGTGACAAGGTCGAAGTGGTCGTGCGGGCCCGGTGCGCCGGCGGTCTGCAACAGTGCCAGCGATCCCGACATGCCCAGGTGCAGCAGCAAACCACCGCCTGGTTCGTTACTCGCTGCGCGCGCCAGGGGCAGCCACAGGTATTTGCCACGCCGCGTCACATCACCCACCCGGGTGCCGGCCAGGCTGGACAGGTCGCAACCCAGGGGCCAGCGCAAAGGTTTGCCCAGCCGGGCTTGCAGCACCAGCGCGCCCTTCAATGGCGCAGCGATGCCCCGTCGTGTGACCTCAACTTCAGGAAGTTCGGGCATGAACTCATTATGTGAGAATGACTCTAGACCCCATGAGAACCCCAATGACCGATCGTTTTCGCCGTGCCAAGGCGGCCTCCATGTGGTTCAGCAACCGGCTTTTCAGCGTTGTTGTCAGCGGTGTCTTCAGCACGCTCGCCGGCACCGTTTTGTGGGCGCCGCAAGCCTTTGCGCAAGCCGACGAAGCGCCCGCCGCGCCCACCACCCCGGCCGTCAATTCGGCCATGGACGACAGGCTCTTCTACCAATTGCTGGTGGGCGAAATGGCGCTGGGTTCGGGTGACGCCGGCAGTGCCTATGAGCTGATTCTTGACGCCGCCCGCCGCACGCGCGATGAAGGTCTGTTTCGCCGCGCTGCCGACATCGCGATGCAGGCGCGCGCTGGCGAACAGGCGCTGGGTGCATCGCGCGCCTGGCGTTTGGCCCACCCCGATTCGCCCGAAGCAGCGCGGCTGCAACTGCAAATCCTGCTGCTGCTGAACCGCAACGACGCTTTGGCCGAACCGCTGCGCGCGCTGCTGACGCTGACACCCGCCAGCGACCGGCCCGGCCTGATCTCTGCACTGCCGCGTTTCCTGCAGCGCGCTGGCGACGCGCGCGGCGTGGCCACGCTGATGGAAGAAGCGCTCAAGCCCTACCGCAACGCCGAAGCCACCCGCGTGCCGGTGCGTGTGGCGCTGGGCCGCGCCTGGCTGGAAGCGCGCGATGGCGACCGCGCGCTGGAGCTCGCCCGCGAAGGCCAGGGCCTGGACGCCACAGCGCCCGGGCCCGCTCTGCTGGCCATGGAATTGATGCGCGAACGCCCGCAGGCCGAAGCGGTGGTGCAAGCCTATCTGCGCCAGCCCAAGGCCGATGCTGCGCTGCGCCTGGCCTACGTGCGCATCCTCACCGCCGGCCAGCGTTACCCAGAAGCGGTGACGCAGCTGCAAACCGTGACGCGCCAACAGCCCGATGTGGCGCCGCCCTTTTTGTCGCTGGGCGCGCTGCACCTGGAACTGAAGCAGGCCAGGGAAGGTGAGGCCGCGCTGCTGCGCTACGTGGAACTGGTGCAGCCGCTGGTCAGCACCACAACCGCGTCGGCGCAAGACACCACGCTGTCCAGCGAAAGTGACGACGATGACGACACACCGCCGCGCCCGGAACAAGGCCTGGTGCAGGCTTGGCTGATGCTGGCGCAGTCGGCAGAACAGCGCGCTGATTTCGGCGCCGCCGAACGCTGGCTGGGCAAGGTCGAAGACCCGCAGCGAGCACTGGAAGTGCAGACCCGCCGCGCGTCCATCCTGGCGCGCCAGGGCAAGCTGACGCAGGCCCGCGAACTGATACGCCGCGTGCCCGAAAAGGGCCCTGAAGACGCCCGTGCCAAGCTGGTGGCCGAAGCCGGCGTGCTGCGCGATGTGAAACGCTGGCGCGATGCTTTCGACGTGCTGGCCACAGCCAGCAAACGCTTTACCGACGACGCCGACCTGCTCTACGAACAGGCCATGATGGCCGAGAAGATCGAGCGGCTTGACGACATGGAAAAGCTGCTGCGCAAGGTCATCGAGCTGAAGCCCGACAACGCCCATGCCCACAATGCGCTGGGTTATTCGTTGGCCGACCGCCGCCAGCGTTTGCCCGAAGCGCATCAACTCGTCAAGCGCGCGCTGGAACTGCTGCCGGGCGACCCCTTCATCACCGACAGCCTGGGCTGGGTTGAATTCCGTCTGGGCAACCGCGACGAAGCGATACGCCTGCTGCGCACCGCCTACAAGGCGCGGCCCGACACCGAAATTGCCGCCCACCTGGGCGAAGTGCTGTGGGCCGCCGGCCAGCGCGACGAAGCCAAGCGCGTGTGGCGTGAAGCCAAAGGCCGCGACGCTGCCAACGATGTGTTGCGCGAGACCCTGGCCCGGCTGCGCGTAGACCTGTGACGCGCAGCGCTTGGCTGCTGCTGGCCGCTTCATTGCTGGCCGAGTCATTGCTGGCAGGCTGTGCCAGCCCGCCGCGCGAGCCTGGCGAGCCCGCGTGGACAACGGGGCGGCTGAGCGTGGCGGTGCAAGCCAGCGCTGACCGAAGCGCGCAAAGCATGAGCGCGGCTTTCGAGTTGCGCGGCAACGGCGAGCGCGGTGAACTGCGGCTGAACTCGCCCCTGGGCACCCGCGTGGCCAGCGCACGCTGGAGCCCGGGCGTTGCGGTGCTGGCCACCCAGGATGGTGAACAAGGTTTTGCCGATCTTGAAGAACTGTCGCGCCGCGCTTTGGGCGAAAACCTGCCCTTGGCCGCCCTGCCCGACTGGCTGGCCGGCCGCCCTTGGGCCGGCGCGCCGCACACCGTTGCTGCCGCGGGCTTCGAGCAACTGGGCTGGCAGGTGGACCTGGCGCGGCGCGGCGAAGGCTGGGTGCAAGCGCGCCGCGCCGCGCCGCCTGCGGTGCTGGTGCGCGTGAGGATAGAAGACGCACCATGAGCTTGAGAGCGCTGTACGACCTGCCCGCGCCGGCCAAGCTGAACATCTTCCTGCACATCATCGGGCAGCGGGCCGACGGCTACCATCTGCTGCAGTCGCCCTTTGTACTGATCGACTGGGCCGACACGCTGCACTTCGAGCGCCGCGATGACGGCCGCCTGCAACGCCACGACCTCGGCCTTGCCCTGCCCGAAGACGACCTGTGCCTGCGTGCCGCCCGCGCCCTGCAAAGCGCCAGCGGCAGCGCGTTGGGGGTGGACATCTCCATCCACAAGCATGTGCCTGCAGGCGCCGGCATGGGCGGCGGCAGTTCTGACGCCGCCACCACGCTGCTGGCGCTGAACCGGCTGTGGGGCCTGCGCTGGCCGCGCGCGCGGCTGGCCGAGATCGGGTTGAAGCTGGGCGCCGACGTGCCGTTTTTCTTGGGCGGGCACAACGCCTTCGTTGAAGGCATTGGCGAACGCCTGACGCCATTGAACTGGCCCGAACAACACTTTGCAGTCGTCAAGCCGCCACAAGCCCTGGCCACCCGCGAAATCTTCAGCCACCCTGCACTCAAGCGCAACAGCCTTGCTGTTATAGTCAAAGGCTGTTTTGAAGGTGCAGGCAGCAGCGGTGTGCCAGCAAATTGGGTGCAAGGTTTCGGTAAAAACGACTTGCAACCAGCGGCTGAAGACCTCTGCGCCGAAGTGGCGGAAGTCGCTGGCTGGTTGGAACAACGTTGGGGCAACAGCCGCATGACGGGTTCAGGCAGCGCAGTATTTTCCAGAACAGGCACAGCCAAGGCACCGGGCGTAAAAGACACGGCAGATGCGGCGACAGGTTTGCAAGACCTGCCACCGTCCTGGCTGGGGCGAATGTGCCGCAGTCTGCTTGTGCACCCGCTGGGCGCCTGGGCCGACTGAAAGGTTTGAGGTGTTGGCTTTGCGGCCAACACCTGTGTAGGGGAGTCGCCAAGTTGGTCAAGGCATCGGATTTTGATTCCGACATGCGAGGGTTCGAGTCCTTCCTCCCCTGCCAGATTTCGATCACCCCCGAAGCGCCAGCGGCGCTCCCCGTCAAGGGGGCGACGCTGGCGGCCCGGCAGAGCCGGTTCCGCGGCGTCTGCTTGGGGAACCGCGCTAAGCGAGTCAACGACTGAGGTTGCCACCGTGCTGTTCAACACCGTGCTGTTCACCGGCAACGCCAACCCGGTGCTGGCGCAGGAGATGGCAGCCCATCTGGGCGTGGTCCTGGGCCAAGCTTCCGTCGGCCGTTTCTCCGACGGTGAAGTGACGGTCGAAATCCAGCAGAACGTGCGTGCCCGCGACGTCTTCGTGGTCCAGCCCACCTGCGCGCCGACCAACGAAAACCTGATGGAATTGCTCATCATGGTCGATGCACTGAAGCGCGCCAGTGCGCGCCGCATCACGGCCGTGATTCCCTATTTCGGCTACGCGCGGCAAGACCGCCGGCCGCGCAGCACGCGCGTGCCCATCAGCGCCAAGGTGGTGGCCAACCTGCTGGAAACGGTGGGTGTGGAGCGGCTGCTGACGATGGACCTGCACGCCGATCAAATCCAGGGCTTCTTCGACATCCCGGTAGACAACATCTACGCCAGCCCGGTGCTACTGTCCGATGTGCAGGGCAAGGCCTACGCCAACCTGGTGGTCATCAGCCCGGACGTGGGCGGTGTCGTGCGTGCCCGCGCGCTGGCCAAGCAACTGGGCTGCGATCTGGCCATCATCGACAAGCGCCGGCCCACCGCCAATGTGTCTGAGGTGATGCATGTCATCGGCGAGATCGACGGCCGCAACTGCGTCATCATGGACGACATGATCGACACCGCCGGCACGTTGGTCAAAGCCGCCGAAGTGCTGAAGGCGCGCGGCGCCAAGAGTGTCTACGCCTACTGCACGCACCCGGTGTTTTCGGGCCTCGCGGTCGAACGCATCAATGCTTCGCAAATTGACGAGGTCGTCGTCACCAACACCATCGCCTTGTCAGACGCCGCCCGCGCCTGCCCGAAGATTCGGCAGCTGTCGGTGGCCTTCCTGTTTGCCGAGACCATTCGCCGCATTTCCGATGGCGAATCGGTGACTTCACTTTTTGCGGAGCAGAACAACAATTTCTGAGCCGCAAAGACCGGGCCCACGCGCTGCGCGGGCCTTTTTTCAGACACCTGGTCGCGGGTGTCTTTCTCAACACTGACCCACTTGGAGTCGACATGAAATTCACAGCCTATGAGCGTACGCTGCAGGGGACCGGAGCGAGCCGCCGCCTGCGCCACGCGGCCAAAGTGCCTGGCATTGTTTACGGTGCCGGCCTACCGGCGATGATCGAGCTCGATCACAACGCCTTGTTCTTCGCGCTGAAGAAAGAAGCCTTCCACTCGTCCATTCTTGAGATGGACCTGGCCGGCAAGACCGAAAAGGTGTTGCTGCGCGACTACCAGATGCATGCCTGGAAGCCGATCGTCCAGCACATCGATTTCCAGCGCGTCGATGAAACCACCAAGGTGCGCAAGAAAGTGCCTTTGCACTTCCACGGCGAAGAAAACTCACCGGCCGTGAAGACCGACAAATGCCTGGTCAGCCATGTGCGCCTGGAACTTGAGATCGAATGCCTGGCCGCGCAGTTGCCCGAGTTCGTGAACATCAACCTGGCCAACCTGGTCAAAGGCACCAGCCTGCACGCCAGTGACCTGAAGCTGCCCGAAGGCATCAAGGCCGTGAAGCACGGCACCCAGAACCCGGTGATCGTGGCCGTCACCTTGCCCAGGATCGAAGAAGAAGTGGCTGCACCGGTGGTGGTGGTGGCCGACAAGGGCAAGGCCGTCAAAGCCAAGAAAAGCGAAAAGCAGAACTCGAAGTAGCCCGTTTGGGGGGTCTTCAAACACCCCCGAACGCCGCGCTGCCAGGCCCCACTTCGGTGGGGCTTTTTTCTGCGCCGGGCTCCCATAATCCTGACCCATGATTCGACTTTTTGTCGGCCTGGGCAACCCGGGCACCGAGTACGAAAACACGCGCCACAACGCCGGTTTTTGGTGGCTGAATGCGCTGGCTGAAAAGCTCGGCTTGCGCCTGCTGCCCGAACGCGCCTACCAGGGCCTGGCCGCGCGTCTGAACCGCCCGGGCGCCGAGCCCGTGTGGCTGCTTCAGCCGATGACCTTCATGAACCGCTCGGGCGCATCGGTGGCGCCGCTGGCGCGCTTCTTCAAAATCGAGGCCAAGCAGATTCTGGTCGTCCACGACGAGCTCGACATCCAGCCCGGCCAGGCCAAGCTGAAGTTCGGCGGCAGCGCGGCCGGACACAACGGTTTGAAGGACATCGGCGGCCTGCTGGGCACGCCCGATTTCTGGCGCCTGCGCCTGGGCATAGGCCACCCTGGCGTGAAGGCCGAGGTGGTGAACTACGTGCTGAAGAAACCTTCACCCGAGCAGCGCGAGGCGATAGCCAAATCCATCGCCCAAAGTCTGCATGCCAGCGACGCGCTGCTGGGGGGTGACATGGACAAGGCGCTGGCCTTGATACACGCCCAGCCGCCGCGCCCCAAACCACCGCGGCCTGTTGCGCCTGCGGTGCGTGTGGCGCCTGCTGCACCCGAGACGCCCCAGACGCTGCCCAGCCCCATCACCGGAGACAAAACATGAAGCACCTGTTGACCGCCCTGGCCATGGCCTTGCCACTGTGGTGTGCCGCGCAGACGGTGTGGCGGTGCGGCCCCGATGGTCGGGTGTATGCAGACGCCCCGTGCAGCGAGGGCCGGCGTGTGGACGTACCGCAAGCCCGCCCCAACGGCGATATTCAAGCGGCGCAGCAGCAGGCCAGGTACGACATCCGGCAGGCCGAGGTGCTGCGCCGTGAGCGCCTGGCCCAGGAAGCGGCGGTGCGCGGCAACGGCCTGGCCAGCCTGGGCTCGCGGGCGAGCGATCTCAAGCCGCCGTTGGTGGCATCGAAACCGCATCACAAGCGGCATCCGCCAGCCCCAAAAGCTGCCGATACTTGGCGAGCAACTGTGCCGGCGTCTCGACAAAAGACGGGTTGACCGGGATGCAGCTGACGGGGCAGACCTGCACGCACTGGGGCTCGTCGAAGTGGCCGACGCATTCGGTGCACTTGTGGGGGTCGATCTCGTAGATTTCCACGCCCATGTAAATGGCCTGGTTCGGGCACTCGGGTTCGCAGACGTCGCAGTTGATGCATTCGTCAGTGATCCACAGGGCCATGTCGGTTCAGTCCTCTACTTGCGTCACGCGCTCTTTCAAGCGTCTAAGCACCGACGGTGCCACGAACTTGGAAACATCACCGCCGAGGCTGGCAATCTCGCGCACAAAAGTGCCACTCACAAACTGGTACTGGTCGCTGGGCGTCATGAACACGGTTTCCACGTCGGGCATCAGCTGGCGGTTCATGCCGGCCATCTGGAATTCGTACTCGAAGTCGCTCACCGCGCGCAAACCGCGGACGACGACCTTGCCGCCTGAGTCAACCACAAAGTCGCGCAGCAGGCCGCGAAAGGGTGTGACTTCCACGTTTTTGTAGGGAGCCGCAATTTCGGTCGCGATTTCCAGCCGTTCGGCAATCGTGAACATGGTGCGCTTGTGGTGGCCCGCGGCCACGGCCAGGATGAGGCGGTCAAACAGCCGCGAAGCGCGGCGCATCAGGTCTTCGTGGCCGAGGGTCATCGGGTCGAAGGTGCCCGGGTAGACGGCGGTGAGCGGGGCTTTGAGGGTCACAACGCTTGTCCTCCAGGGGCGGGCTTCGGGCGCCGGGCAGCCAGGCAAAAGCGGTCGCAGTGTAGCCGCGCTCAGGGCAGCGCGACTGGTATCGCTACAGGTATCGCTACAGGCAGCGCCACAGGCAGCGCTACAGGCAGCGCCACGAACAGTTGCGCATGCACGGCGCCAGCCTTCAGGCGTCGGTGTTCGGCCAAGCCCGCCGGCGGCGCGGCCAAGGGCTGCGGGCCTTCCAGGTAGACATAGCCCCCGGCCACCACCAAACGCGCCGCCGCAGCCGCCGCGGCCGGGCCCAGGCCGGCCTCGAAGGGTGGGTCCAGCAGCACCAGCTCGTAGCACTGCGATGCGCAGGCGGCCATCCAGCGCAAAGCCTCGGCCTGCTGCACCGCCAGCGTGGTCGTGCCCAGGCGCTGGCGACTGGCGCGCAGGCTGGCCACCAGCGCGGCGTCACGCTCCAGCAGCAGCACCTGGGCCGCGCCGCGTGAAGCCGCCTCGAACCCGAGTGCGCCACTGCCGGCAAAGGCGTCCAGCACACGCCAGCCGGCGAGGTCTTGGCCCAGCCAGTTGAACAGCGTTTCGCGTACGCGGTCGGGCGTCGGGCGCAGGCCGGGGCGGTCGGCCACCGGCAGCTTGCTGCGGCGCAGGCTGCCGCCGATGAGGCGCACTTCGCGCGGCAACGGCGCCTTCACCAGCTTCGCAGGCTTCACAGGCTTCACAGGCGCACGGCAATGCCGCGTTGCGCCATCAACGCCTTGGCCTGGCCGACCGTAAATTCGCCATAGTGAAAGATGCTGGCCGCCAGCACGGCATCAGCGCCACCTTCGCGTATGCCTTCGCACAGGTGTTCCAGCGTGCCCACGCCGCCCGACGCGATGACGGGCACCGGCACGGCATCACTGACGGCGCGGGTGAGTGCCAGGTCGAAGCCGGCCTTGGTGCCGTCGCGGTCCATGCTGGTGAGCAGGATTTCGCCGGCGCCGTGCGCAGTCATCTGCCGCGCCCAGGCCACAGCGTCCAGCCCAGTGTTCTGGCGGCCACCGTGGCTGTACACGTCCCAGCCGCTGCCGCCCTGTCTGTGCTTCGCATCGATGGCCACCACGATGCACTGCGCGCCATATTTGTCTGACGCATCGCGTATCACCTGCGGGTTGGCCACCGCCGCCGAGTTGAAGCTGACCTTGTCGGCACCGGCATTCAGCAGCCGGCGCACGTCGGCCACGCTGCGCACGCCACCGCCCACGGTGAGCGGGATAAAGACCTGCGAAGCCACGGCTTCGATGATGTGCAGGATCAGGTCGCGGCCGTCGCTGGTGGCGGTGATGTCCAGGAAGGTGAGCTCGTCTGCGCCCTGCTCGTTGTAACGGGCTGCAATTTCCACCGGGTCGCCAGCATCGCGCAGCGAGACGAAGTTGACGCCCTTGACGACGCGGCCGCCGGTGACGTCCATGCAGGGAATGATGCGTTTGGCAAGCATGGCACTGATTATCTGGCCGTTGCGGACCCCCCTCAGTTGCGGGGCTGGGGCTGTCGCCCTGCATGCATCTGCGTCAACATCCACACATTGCGGCTGTTTGGGTCGCGGCCACCCACCAGGAGCTCATCTGATGAAACTGAATTTCCTTTCTCTGCTGACTGGCGCCGCTGCCGCGCTTGCACTCGCAGCCCCGGCCCAGGCCACCACCTTTTCTTTCGCAGCAGCGCTGACCGGCGCGGCCGAATCACCACCCGTTGTAACCACCGCCACGGGTTCGGCGTTTGTCACCTTTGACGACGTTGCCTTCACGGTCGCCGTCAACGAGATTTTCATCGGGCTGATGGGGGGCCCTGCGTCCGCCGGCCATATCCATTGCTGCACGGCAGTCGCCGGAGCCGGCAACGTCGCCGTCTTCCTGGGTTTCCCCTCCTTTCCGGCATCAAGCACCGGCTTTTACCAGAACACTTTCACGCTGGCATCGGCTTCTTTCAACACGCTGCTGGCGGGCACGCAGGCCGGCAAGGCCTACGTCAACATCCACAACGCCGCAAACCCTGGCGGCGAGATTCGTGGCTTCCTGCTCTCCACCACGCCGGTGCCCGAACCCGGTAGCGTCGCATTGATGCTGGCTGGTTTGGCCGGCCTTGGGTTGTGGAGCCGCCGTCGTCTGGGCTGAACACCCGCACTTGATTTGGCCGGTTCGTCCACTCGGGCGCGCCGAAACAAAAGCCGCAGCAACCATTGCGGCTTTTTTGTTTTGTGCTGCCCGTGGCGGCGTTGCATTCAGCCCGCCAGTTCGTCGGCACGGGCCTGGGCTGCGGTGAAGTCGAGCGCCCCGGTGTAGATGCTGCGCCCGCAGATCACGCCTTCCACACCGTCGGCCTTCACCGCGCACAAGCGCTCGATATCGGCCATGCCAGAAAGCCCGCCCGATGCGAACACCGGAATGCTCAAGGCCTGCGCCAGCTTCACCGTGGCTTCGATGTTGATGCCGGTGAGCATGCCGTCGCGGCCGATGTCGGTGTAGATCACGCCTTCGACACCGTAGTCCTCGAACTTCTTCGCCAGGTCTATGACCTCGTGGCCGGTGAGCTTGCTCCAGCCGTCGGTGGCCACCTTGCCGTCTTTGGCGTCCAGGCCGACGATGACATGGCCGCCAAAGGCGCTGCACGCGTCCTTCAGAAAGCCCGGGCTCTTGACGGCGGCGGTGCCGATGATGACGTAGCTCAGGCCGTCGTCCAGATAGCGTTCGATGGTGTCGAGGTCGCGCAGGCCGCCACCCAGTTGCACAGGGATGCGGTCATCCACGACGCGCAGGATGGCTTTCACGGCGGCTTCGTTGATGGGCTTGCCGGCGAAGGCTCCGTTCAAGTCGACCAGGTGCAGGCGGCGGGCGCCAGCGTCCAGCCAGCGCTGGGCCATGGCGGCGGGGTCTTCGCCGAAGGTGGTGACGGCTTGCATGTCGCCTTGTTGCAGGCGCACGCATTTGCCGTCTTTGAGGTCGATGGCCGGTATCAGCAGCATGGCTGGTGTTGAGCGTGATGGAAAAGGTGGCGCACGCGCGGCGAAACTGTAGGGGCAGCAGAGCGGCTCAGGGCTTCCAGTGCAGGAAGTTGCGGTACAGCGCCAGCCCTTGGTCGGCGCTTTTCTCGGGGTGGAATTGGGTGGCAAAAATGTTATCTCTTGCCACCGCGCAGGTAAAGCGCGCGCCGTAGTCGGCCACGCCCGCACTGTGGCGCGGGTCAGACGGCGCGGTGTAGTAGCTGTGCACGAAGTAGAACCAGCTTTCGTCTGGCACACCGGCCCACAGCGCATGGGGGCGCTGCAAGACCCGGTTCCAGCCCATCTGCGGCACCTTGTAGCGGCTGCCGTCGGGCTGTAGCTGCCCACCCAGCTGAAAGCGCTTCACACGGCCCGGAATCAGCCCCAGGCCGGGCGTGTCTTGCTCCTCGCTGTGGTCCAGCAGCATCTGCATGCCCACGCACACGCCCAGCAGCGGTTTGTTCGCGGCGGCGTGCAGCACGGCTTCCTTCAAGCCGCTGTCATTCAGCTCACGCATGCAGTCGCGCATCGCGCCCTGGCCGGGCAGCACCACACGGTCGGCGGCGACCACGTCTTGCGGGCGCTGCGTGACGACCACGTCCACGCCGCTGCCCGCGGCCACATGCATCACCGCCTGCGACACCGAACGCAGGTTGCCCATGCCGTAGTCGACAACGGCGACCGTGGTCATGGCCTTACAGCGAGCCCTTGGTGGAGGGGATCACACCCACCGATCGCGGGTCGGGCGCAAGCGCCATGCGCAGCGCACGCGCGAATGCTTTGAATACGGTCTCGCACTGGTGGTGGGCGTTGTCGCCCTTCAGGTTGTCGATGTGCAGCGTGACACCCGCATGGTTGCTGAAACCCTGGAAAAACTCGTAGGCCAGCTGGGTGTCAAAGCCGCCGACCATGCCGGCCTTGAAAGGCACATGCATGTGCAGCCCCGGGCGACCAGAAAAGTCAACCACCACGCGCGACAGCGCTTCGTCCAAGGGCACGTAACTGTGGCCGTAGCGGGTGATGCCGCGCTTGTCGCCCACCGCCTGCGCAAGCGCCTGGCCCAGCGTGATGCCGACATCTTCCACGGTGTGGTGGCCGTCGATGTGCAGGTCGCCCACGGCTTCGATGTCCAGGTCGATAAGGCCGTGGCGGGCGATCTGGTCGAGCATGTGGTCGAAGAAGCCGATGCCGGTGGACAGCTTGGCAATGCCGGTGCCGTCCAGGTCCACCCGCACGCGGATCTGCGTTTCCTTGGTGTCGCGGCGCAGTTCGGCGCAGCGGCTGGGGCTCGGGTTCGATGTCGATGGCAGGGTCGGGCTCACAGGCTGTCCTTCAGGGCACGCATCATCAGGTCATTTTCATGCGGCGCGCCCACCGTCAGGCGCAGGCAATTCGCCAGCAGCGGGTGCAGGCCGGCGATGTGCTTGACGAGCACGCCGCGGGCTTTCATACCCTCGAAGGCGGCCTTCGAATCGGCCACCCGCACCAGCACCATGTTGGCCTCACTGGCAAATACCTGCACACCGGGCATGCCGTGCAATTCAGTCATTAGGCGCGTGCGTTCGCTGCGCAGCAAAGCCGCCTGGCGGGCGTATTCGTCGGCGTGTTCCAGCGCAAACAAAGCCGCCTCGGCGTTCAGCGCGCTGACGTTGTAGGGCGGTCGCACCTTGTCGATTTCGCCGATGAGCGATTGCGGCCCACACAGGTAGCCCAGCCGCACGCCGGCCAGGCCGAACTTTGAGAGTGTGCGCAGCACCAGCACATGGTCATGCCGGCCCAGGCGCGGCAGCCAGGTACGCGACGAAAAAGGCTGGTAAGCCTCATCGAACACCACCAGGCCGTTCTGCTCGCCGACGGCTTGCACGATGCGCTCGATGGTGGCTTCGTCGAACAGGTTCGCGGTCGGGTTGTTCGGATAGGCGATGTAGGTGATGGCCGGCCGGTGTGCTTCGATGGCCATCAACATTGCGGCTTCATTCAGCTCGAAGTCCGCTGTCAAAGGCACACCGACAAAGTTCAGGCCACGCAGCCGCGCCGACATCTCGTACATCACAAACCCCGGCAGCGGCGCCAGCACGCTTGCACCCGGCATATTGCAGGCCACCGAAAGAATATCGATCAGCTCATCAGACCCGTTGCCGACCATCAGCTTGCAGCCCGCCGGCAGGCCCACAAACCGCGCCAACGCGGCGACCAGATCTGCCACACACTTTGCCGGGTAGCGGTTGATGGCCACGCGGCCCAGGCGTTCGCCCAGTTCACGTTGCAACGCGGGCGGCAGCGCAAACGGGTTTTCCATCGCGTCCAGTTTCACGAAGCCGGCGCTGGGTTGTATCGCGTAGGCGTGCATGGCTTGCACGTCCTGGCGGATGGTCTGTTTGAAGCGGGCGTTGATCTCGTCCATATCAAACGGCGTCCAGCACAAGGATCATCTTCAGCTCGTCGTCGTCGACTTCGCCGGTGTAGCGAAAGCCCAGCTTTTCATAGAAGGGCCCGGCATGGCCAGGCTCCTGGGCGTGTGACAAACCGACCTCGGCCAGGCCGATGCGGCGTGCTTCTTCCAACACCCACTGCATGGCCTGGCGGCCCAGGCCGCGGCGCTGGTGTTGGGCGTCAACCAGCAGGCGCCACACGACCAGCTGCGGCGCCGGCTTCGTCTTGTCCAGACGGGCGTCGAACAGCAGCATCATGCCCACGGGCTCATCGCCTTCGAACATCGCCACCGCACGGCCGGCGGGCTCATAGGCCACCTGCGCCAATGAACGCTCGGCAGTGGCCACCATGCGCGTCTGGCCCGCGGCCACACGCAGCTTCAGCACCGCTTCCAGATTGCCGGCGTCGACAGGGCGCACGCTGAAGGGCGCTGGCGTTGATACCGGCACGGGCGCGGGCACGGGCGCGCTTGTCAAACGCAGCTCGGCCGCCTGCGCATGCGCCTGCAGGCCTTCGCCATAGGCCAGTTCGGCCGCGATGGGCCCCAGCACCTGCGCGCCGGCAACGCTCACCTCAATCAGGCTGCTGCGCTTGACGAAGTCGTAGACGCCCAGTGGCGAGCTGAAACGCGCGGTGCCCGATGTCGGCAACACATGGTTGGGCCCGGCGCAGTAGTCGCCCAGGCTTTCGCTGGTGAAGGCGCCCAGGAAGATGGCGCCCGCATGTTTCAGCAGCGGCTCCCACTGGCCCGGCTCCTTCGCGCTGACTTCCAGGTGTTCGGGCGCGACGCGGTTGCTGATCTCGCAGGCCTCTTCCATGCTGCGCGTGTGGATCAGCGCACCGCGGCCTTCCAGGCTGGCGCGGATGATCTCCACGCGTGGCAGCGTGGGCAAGAGCCTGTCGATGGCCTCGTGAACGGCGGCGATGTAGCCCCCATCCGGGCACAGCAGGATGCTCTGCGCCATTTCGTCGTGCTCGGCCTGGCTGAAAAGATCCATCGCCACCCAGTCGGGCGGGGTGCTGCCGTCGGCCAGCACCAGGATCTCGCTCGGGCCCGCGATCATGTCGATGCCAACTTGCCCGAAGACACGCCGCTTGGCCGCCGCCACATAGGCGTTGCCCGGCCCGGTGATCTTGTCCACGCGCGGCACGGTGGCCGTGCCGTAGGCCAATGCGGCCACGGCCTGCGCGCCGCCCAGTGTGAAGAGCCGGTGCACCCCCGCGACGTGCGCAGCCGCCAGCACCAGCGCATTGCGTTCACCGCCCGGCGTGGGCACCACCATCACGATCTCACCCACGCCCGCCACCTGCGCGGGGATGGCATTCATCAGCACGCTGCTGGGGTAGGCCGCCTTGCCGCCCGGCACGTAGATGCCCACGCGGTCCAGCGGTGTCACCTTCTGCCCCAGCAGCGAGCCGTGCAGGTCGCGGTACTGCCAGCTGCGGCTGCTGGCATCCAGCTGTCGCTGGTGGTAGTCGCGCACCCGCTCTGCAGCGGCCTGCAAGGCGTGGCGCTGCGCCGGCGTGATGGCCTCGAACGCGGCACGCAACTCTGCGGCGCCAATCTCGAGCGCGGCCATGCTTGAAGCCTGCACCCCGTCGAAGCGGGCCGTCAATTCCAGCAGCGCCGCGTCGCCGCGCGCGCGCACGTCGGCAATGATCTCAGTCACGCGGGTGTCGATGGCGGCGTCGGTCTCGGCTGACTCGTGCAGCACACGCTGGAACGTTGCCTCGAAGTCCGGTTGCGCCGTGGACAGATGGCGAATCGAGATCCTCATCACACCGCCCCCACTGCCGTACTTACCGCCATTTCAAAGGCGTCGATCAAGGCCCGCAGCGGTTCTCGCTTCAGCTTCAGCGCCGCAGGGTTCACCACCAGACGCGACGAGATGTCCATGATGTGCTCCACCTCCACCAGATGGTTGGCCTTGAGCGTGTTGCCGCTGCTGACCAAGTCGACGATGGCATCGGCCAGGCCTGTCAACGGCGCCAACTCCATCGACCCATAGAGCTTGATGAGATCAACGTGCACACCCTTGGCGGCAAAGTGCTGGCGCGCGGTGTGCGTGTACTTGGTGGCCACGCGGATGCGCGAACCCTGCTTGACGGCAGCGGCGTAGTCGAAATCCGTGCGCGTGGCCACGCTCATGCGACAGCGCGCAATCTTCAAGTCGAGCGGGCGGTACAAGCCGCCACCGCCAAAGGCCGCGCCCAACGGGTCCTGGTCTTCGATCAGGATATCCAGCCCCGCCACGCCCAGGTCGGCGCCGCCGTGGCGCACGTAGGTGGGCACGTCACTGGCGCGCACCAGCACCACGCGCACGTCCGGCCGCGTCGTGCCGATGATGAGCTTGCGGCTTTTTTCCGGGTCTTCCAGCACCTCGATGCCGGCCGCGCGCAGCAGCGGCAGCGAATCGTCGAAGATGCGTCCCTTGGACAGTGCGAGCGTGATCATGGGTGGCCTTGCCCCGGTGCACGCCGCAAGGTCCCCTGCAGGCCGCTGCAGGGCGGCACGCAGCGGTCCCCCGCGGCGCACCGCAGGGGCTTTCAGTGGTGGTGTTGGGCGGGGGCAGCGACAGCTGCGGCAACATCTGCAGCAGGTGCGGCAGCGTGTTCAGCGGGCGTGAGCGTCTTCATCGAAAGGGCGTGAATTTGCTCGCGCATTCTATCGCCCAGGGCTGCGTACACCTGCTGGTGGCGGCGCACGCGTGGCAGGCCTTCAAACGCGCTGGAGACGATGGTGGCAAAGAAGTGCCGGCCGTCGCCTTCGACCTCGACGTGCTCGCAAGACAAGCCGGCGGCGATGAAGTCGCGGACTTCGGTGGGTGTGGGATCTGCCATGGCGCCGATTGTGTCAGGACCGCAACTTGTACCCCGTGGCCAGCAGCCGGAGCGCCACCGCCGACACGACCACGAAGCTGCCGCCCACGATCGCCAGACTCAGCCAGGGCGATACGTCGCTGACGCCAAAGAAGCCACGGCGGAAGCCGTCGATCATGTAGAAGAAAGGGTTCAGGTGGCTCACCACCTGCGCCACCATGGGCAGCGACTTGACCGAATAGAACACGCCCGACAACATCGTCATCGGCATGATCAGGAAGTTGGAAAACGCCGACAGTTGGTCGAACTTTTCCGCCCACAAGCCCGCCACCAGACCCAGTGTGCCCAGCATGCCGGCGCCAAGCGCTGCAAAGACAAGAACCCACCAAGGCTCAGTCAGTTGCAGCGGCGCAAACCACACCGTCACCAGCAGCACGCCCGTGCCCACCACCATCCCGCGCACGATGGTCGCACCCACGTAGGCCACGAACCAGGCCCAGTGGCTCAGCGGCGAAACCAGCAAGAACACGAGGTTGCCGGTGATCTTGCTCTGGATGAGTGAACTGCTGCTGTTGGCAAAGGCGTTCTGCAGCACGCTCATCATCACCAGGCCCGGGATCAGAAAGCTGATGTAGCCCACGCCCGGAAAAGCCTCGACATGGTCTTGCAGCACGTGGCCAAAGATCAGCAGGTACAGCACGGCCGTCAGCACCGGCGCGGCCACGGTCTGGAAGGCCACTTTCCAGAAACGCAGGATCTCCTTGCGAAAAAGCGTGTGGGCACCGGCCAGGCTGATGGGCTTCATGCGGTACCCCCCGCCACTGGCGGGGGACTGTCACTCCCCTGCATGATTTCCAGGAACACGTCTTCCAGGTCAGCGCGGCCGATTTCCAGGTCTTCGATCTTCACGCCACTGCCGCGCAGCGCAGCCAGCAAGGTCTCGACCTCGGCCGCGTCATGGGCCTTCAGCTGCACGATGCGGCCGGTGACGCGGGCAAGACTTGCCAGCGCCGTCGGCAGCACCGAGTCGGTCTTGAAGCGCAACATCGTGCTGGCAGTGCCGGCCAGCAGCGCCGACGTCTGGTCCAGCGCCACCAGCCGCCCTTGCTTGAGCATGCCGATGCGGCCACACAGCGCTTCGGCTTCTTCCAGGTAATGCGTGGTCAGCAGCACCGTGTGGCCTTCACGGTTCAGGCGCGAGACAAACTGCCACAGCGTCTGCCGCAGTTCCACGTCCACACCTGCGGTCGGCTCGTCGAGCACGATCACCGGCGGCCGGTGCACGAGTGCCTGTGCCACCAGCACGCGCCGCTTCATGCCGCCCGAGAGTTGGCGCATGTTGGCGCCTGCCTTGTCGGCCAGGCCCAGCTCTGCCAGCACTTCGTCGATCCAGGCTTCGTTGCCCTTGATGCCGAAATAGCCGCTCTGGATGCGCAGCGTTTCGCGGACGCTGAAGAAGGGGTCGAAGACCAGTTCCTGCGGCACGATGCCCAGGCACTTTCGCGCTGCCGCGTAGTCGTTGATGACGTCGTGGCCCATCACGGTGACGTGGCCGCTGGTGGCACGCGCCAAGCCGGCAAGGATCGAGATCAACGTCGTCTTGCCGGCGCCGTTGGGGCCCAGCAGGCCGAAAAATTCGCCCTGTTCGATCTGAAAGGACACGGCGTCCAGCGCCTTGAAAGTGCCACGGCTGCCGGCGTAGACCTTGGTGATGTCGTCAAAACGAATGGCAGGCATGAAGGGAAGCTGAAAATCAAGGCAGGCAAGGCAGGCGCGGGATTGTAGGCAGCCCGCGCAGCAGGCGCCGCTGACAGAATGAACGGCAGATGGCCACCAACAAAAAACCCCGCCGTACCGCAGAGCGCATCCTGGAGGTGTCGCTGGAGCTCTTCAACCGCTTTGGCGAGCCCAACGTCAGCACCACGCTGATCAGCGCCGAGATGTCGATCAGCCCTGGCAACCTGTACTACCACTACCCTGCCAAGGACGAACTCATCAACGCCCTCTTCGACCGTTATGAGCGCGCGCTGGCTGAGATCCTGCAAGCCGCCGACGGCGTGGAAAACGTCGAAGACGCCTGGCTCTTCTTCCACATGCTGTTTGAGCTGATTTGGGGCTACCGTTTCCTGTACCGCGACCTGAACGACTTGCTCAGCAAGAACCGGCGCCTGGAAACGCACTTCCAGTTCATCCTCAAGAACAAGGCCCGGGCCATGCACGCACTGCTCGACGGCCTGGCGCGCGGCGGCGCCATGCGCATCACCGGCGCCGAGGCCGCGCCCACCGCCACGTCGATGGTGGTGGTGGTGACGTACTGGCTGAGCTTCGAGTACGTGCGCGACCCGCGCCGAGCGCTGGAGCCCGAGAGTGCAGCTGCTGCGATGGGCCGTGGCGGCTATCACGCGCTGGCGCTGCTGCTGCCGCATCTGGACGGCGCGTCGCGCGAGCACCTGCAGACCCTGGCCGGTGCCTACCTGCTGACCTGAGTGGCAGACCAGATCGTTGTCAAAATCAGACTCAGGGAGCACTGAAGCACGGGCGGCCCCGGGTATCCGACAAGCGGGCCGCCACCCCGGCACCGATATGCTGACCTGCACAAAAAACGGAGACGCGACATGCGATACACCCCATGGCTGTTGGCACTGGCTTGCGTGGCGGCAACGGCCGTCCCTGTCCAGGCCCACGCACAGACTCAGCCCTACCCCAGCAAACCGCTGCGCCTGGTGGTGACCTTTCCACCTGGCGGCGCACCCGACATCCTGGCTCGGCTCTTTGCCGACCGCGCGCAACTCGGCCAGAACGTGGTGGTGGACAACAGGGCCGGCGCTGGCGGCAACATCGGCGCGGCCGACGTGGCCAAGTCCGCGCCCGACGGCTACACGCTGGTCATGGCCACCGTGGGCACCCACTCCATCAACGGCGCGCTCTACAGCAAGATGCCCTACGACATGGTGCGTGACTTCACACCCGTGGCGCATGTGGCGTCGGCGCCCAACTTGCTGGTCGTCACCAACAGCCTGCCGGTGAAGAACGTGACTGAGCTCATCGCGTACATGAAGGCCAACCCCGACAAGCTCAGCTTCGGTTCACCCGGCATCGGCACCTCGGTGCACGTCTCGGGCGAACTCTTCAAGTCGCTGACCGGCACGCAGATGCAGCACGTGCCGTACAAGGGCCGGCAGTTTGCGATTCCAGACCTGGTCGGCGGGTCGATTCAGGTGATGTTCGACAACATGCCCTCAGCGCTGCCGATGGCCAGGGAAGGCAAGATCCGCGCGTTGGCGCAGACAACGTCCACACGCTCGGCCGCCGCGCCCGACGTGCCCACCGTGAGTGAGACCGTGCCCGGCTTTGAAGCCACGACCTGGTTCGCGATCTTCGCCCCGGCCGGCACGCCGCGCGACGTGGTCATGCGCCTCAACGCCGAGGTGGTGCGCGTCTTCAAGCTGCCCGATGTGGCCGACAAGCTGAGAGCCCTGGGGCTGGAGCCTTGGTTATCGACACCCGAAGAACTGGGCCGCTACCAGGCCAGCGAAATCATCAAGTGGGCCAAGGTCGTGAAGGACTCTGGCGCCAAGGCAGACTAACCCTCGAACTCCGGAGATATCACCATGCACCACAAGCGTCGCCAGTTCGTCTTTGCCACTGCCGGGACGGTTGCGAGCAGCATCGCGCTGCCCCAGCTGGCCTGGGCCCAGGCCTTCCCGTCGCGGCCCATCCGCTATATCTGCCCGTGGCCGGCAGGCGGCTCCACCGACGCTGTCATTCGCGCTTTTGCCGAGAGTGCTGCGAAAACGCTCAACCAGACCATCATCGTCGACAACAAACCCGGCGCCGGCGGCATGCTGGGCGCCAATGAACTGGTCAACGCCAAACCGGACGGCTACACCCTCAGCCAGCTGCCGCATGGCGTGTTCCGCATCCCGCACATGCAGAAGGCGCAGTTCGACACGCTCAAGGACTTCACCTGGATCGCATGCCTCACGGGCTACACCTTCGGCCTCGTCGTTCC
Organism: Betaproteobacteria bacterium; assembly: GCA_031371275.1. GTDB lineage: Bacteria > Pseudomonadota > Gammaproteobacteria > Burkholderiales > Burkholderiaceae_C > Rubrivivax. Next base: position 13,185 of record JANMJI010000143.1, on the reverse strand, counting down.
CGCCGACTCCCCCATCAAGAGCATCAAGGACCTGGTGGACTACGCCAAGGTCAACCCCGAAAAGTTCACTTACGGCCACACCGGCAACGGCACCAGCCCGCACCTGGCGGTGGAAGAATTCGCGCAGCGCGCGGGCATCAAGCTGACTGCGGTGCCCTTCAAGGGCAATGCCGACAACATGCAGGCCATCCTGGGTGGCCACACGATGGGCGCCAGCGACGCCACTGGCTGGGGCCCGCATGTCGATGCCGGCAAGCTGCGCCTCTTGGCCACCTACGGCAGCAAGCGCACCAAGCGCTGGCCCAACGTGCAGACGCTGGACGAACTGGGCTACAAGACGGTCAGCGATTCACCCTTTGGCGTCTGCGGCCCGAGGGGCATGGACCCGGCCGTCGTGCGCACACTGCACGACGCCTTCAAGAAGACGCTGGAAGACCCGGCCGTTCTGTCGACGCTGGACAAGTTTGACCAGTCGGTGATCTACATGGGCACCGAGGCCTACACGAAGTTTGCGCGCGAGACCTTCGCGGCTGAAAAGCTGACGATCGAAAGACTCGGAATGGCGGGCAAGGGCTGACCTTGATGGACACGCCGATCGACCTCCGCTCCGACACCGTCACCCGCCCCACCGACGCCATGCGTGCCGCCATGGCCGCCGCGCTCGTGGGCGACGACCAGTACGGCGAAGACCCCAGCACCAACCGGCTGCAGGCGCGCATGGCCGAATTGCTGGGCAAAGAAGCCGCGCTGTGGCTGCCGACTGGCACGATGGCCAACCAGGTCGCCTTGCGCACGCTGACGCGGCCCGGTGACGAAGTGGTGGCCAGCCGCGAATCGCACGCCGCCTGGCACGAAGTGGGCGGCGCGGCGGCCAACGCGGGCGTGCAGATCCATGAGATCGGCCAGGGCGGCCTGTTCACGGCTGATGAACTGCGCGCGGCCATGAAACCGCGCAACTTTGCGATCTTCCCCAGCACGACGCTGGTGGAGATCGAGAACACCCACAACCGTGCCGGCGGTGTGGTGGTGCCGCAGGCCCTGGTGCTGGACATCTGCGGGGTGGCGCGTGAACTCGGTCTGGCGACCTTTCTGGACGGTGCACGCTTGTGGAATGCCAGCGCTGCCAGCGGTATTGCGCTGCACACACTGGCCGCCCCTTTTGACTTGGTGGCCGTGGCCTTCAGCAAGGGCCTGGGCGCGCCGGGCGGGTCACTGCTGGCGGGGTCCAACACGTTCATCGCCGCCGACGACCGCCACCGCCGCCGCATGGGCGTCGCGATGCGCCAGAACGGCATCTTCAGCGCCGCGGCGCTGCATGCCCTTGATCACCACCTGGCTCGCCTGCCCGAAGACCACGCCAATGCGCGGCTGCTGGCCGAAGCGCTGGTGGCCGGCGCGCCGGTGCAGCTGGACCTGCGCACGGTGCAGACCAACATCGTGGTCTTCCACCTGCCGCCTGCGCTGAACCTGGACGCGCCGACGCTGAGCGCGCGGGCCCGCGAGCGCGGCGTGCTCGTCAACGCCTTCGGCCCACGCACCGTGCGCGCGGTGACGCACCTGGACGTGAGCCGCGCGCAGTGTGTGCAGGCGGCGGCCGTGCTGGTTGAATTGCTGGCGGGGTTGCTGGCGGGGCGCTGAAAAAGTGATGCGGTCACGGCCGTCCGGTGCAACAGCGCCTCTTATCACGGCGTCACCGCCCGCACGCACACCCGGCTGCTGCCCACCACCACCTCGTCCCCCGCCCGGCACTTGCGCCCACGGCGGATGTCGATCTCGCCATTGACCTGCACTTCACCGCCCGAAATCAGCACCTTGGCTGCACCGCCGCTGCTGGCGATGCCGGTGGCCTTGAGCAGGGCGTCCAGGGTGATGTACTCGCCGCGCAGGGCGAAGTCGGTCGTCCCCATCACCGCGCCCCCAGGCGCCACAGCGACGTCACTTCTTTCGCACGCGCCGCATGCAGCGGGTCTGATTCGTCAGAAGCTTTGGGGTGCTTGGGTCGGATGTCCACCCGGCCCAGCACCTGCAAGCCGGCGTGGTTGATCGCTGCCAGCAACTCGGCGCGCGTGCGCAGCCCAAGATGTTCGGCCAGGTCCGACAGGATCAGCCAACCTTCGCCGGCTGGCGCCAAGTGCGCTGCAAGCCCAGCCAGAAAGCCCAGCAGCATGCGGCTGTCTTCGTCGTAGATGGCGCGTTCGATCGCCGAGGCGGCACGCGCGGGCAGCCAGGGCGGGTTGCAGACGATCAGCGCCGCACGCTGGTCAGGGCCTTCGGGGAAGAGGTCGGCAGCCTGCAGTTGCACTTGCGAGGCCACTTCCAGCCGCTCGAAATTTTGCGCCGCGCAGGCCAGCGCGCGGGCATCCACTTCAGTCGCCACCACACGCTGCACGCCGCGCCTGGCCAGCACCGCGGCCAGCACGCCGGTGCCAGTGCCGATGTCGAAGGCGAGCGACTCCGCACCGGCGGGCAACGCGGTGTGCGCGACCAGGTCCACGTACTCGCCACGCAAGGGTGAAAACACGCCGTAGTGCGCGTGGATGCGGTTGTCGGGCGCGGGGCCCAGCGCGGCAAAGGGCACGCCCTTCTTGCGCCATTCAAAGGCGCTGACGACGCCCAGCAATTCGCGCAGCGACACCACCGTTGCCTCATCGCAGGCAGCGCCCCAAGCCTGCGTGCAAGCCAGCCGCACATCGGGCGCGCGGCGCAGCGGGATGCTGAAGTCGGGGTCCAGCGGGATCAGCACTTGCGCCAGCACCCGCGCGCGTTGCGACTGGGCCTGGCGGTGGCGGTGGAAGGCGGCGCCGGGCGGGGTGGCCACTGGCGGGGCGGCTGCTGCAAGCGCACGCGACTTGCGGCGCGGCACGTGGTCGATGCGCCTTTCCAGTGCCAGCAGCAACTGGCGCGCGTTGTGGAAGTCGCCGCGCCACAAGAGGCCGGTGCCTTCACACGCCAGGCGGTAGGCGCTGTCGGCGGTGGTGGTGTCGTCGGCCAGCAGCACCTTGCGCGGCGCTGGCGCGCCGCGCTCGGAGCGCCACAGGGCTGAACACGGCTGATCGGCTTCGGTCCATTCGATGCGCGTTGGGGCTGTGGCGCACCGGGCCGGATCAAGGACAGCGGCAGGCGCAATGTCAGAAGCAAGGGTCATGCGCCGAGCGTACCGCGCCCGCGCGCGCCGCCGTCGCGGGCACCCCCCCTGTTCAAGCTCGGCCGGCCTGTCCCATTGGCCGCAACCGCTGCGTCTGGATGCACAGGGGCCGCCGTGGGGCGGCCCCACCCACCGCAGCTGGAGGAACACCATGCGCACACTCAATCGTTTTCTGGACACCACACGGCGTGTGCTGTTGGCCGCCACGCTGATTTGCAGCGCGGGTGCACAGGCCCAGATCATGTTCAGGCAGCAGGCCGATCTGACGTTGTCGGTCACGGCAACCCCCAGCCCCGTGCCGGCGCAGGACCTCTTCACGTACACGATCAGCGTGCAGAACACGGCCGTGATGGGCAAGACCTGCAACTACGACCCGGTGACGATGCGCTTCTTCTGCTCGCAGGTGCCCATCAGCGCCAACGCATCCGCCGTGACGGTCAACACCACGCTGCCGCCGGGTGTGCAGTTCATCTCGCCCAGCGCCGACAGCGGCTTTGCCTGCGCGGCCACCAGCAGCAGCACCGTGAGCTGCACGAACGGCGCCATCCTGGCCGGCGCCACCGCATTGATCCGCTTGACGGTGCGCGCACCCAGCGCCCAAGGCAACATCACCGCAGCTTTTGCCGTCAGCTCGCCTTTCGTCGACCGTGACCCCACCAACAACAGCGCGACGCTGACCATCGCGGTCGGCCCGCCCAACCCCAACAAGCCTGATTTGTGGGCCAACGGCACCGCCACGCCCAACCCCTTCAAGGCTTGGGAGGCGGTGCGTTTTGATGTCTTCATCCACAACAGCGGCCCGGCACCGGCCAGCAACGTGACCTTCCGCTTCTACACCAACCTGCCGGCCGGTTTGGCGGCGCTCAGCGTCAACTCGGGCTTCAGCTGCCGCGGTCTGTCCGGCTTTGGCCAGGCGCTGGAAGTGGAGTGCACGGGCGGCAACATCGCAGCTTGGAGTTCGGGCTTCATGTCGGTGCAGGTGAGGCTGGCAAACAGCCTCACGCCGGTCGGCACGCCGTTGACCTTGTATGGGCACCTGGACACCGCGCAAACCAACGACGAACTGAACGAGAACAACAACGGCTTCACGCTGGTGTCGATCGTCTCGCCTTGATGGGTTCATCGGCTGATCGGCTAATCCACTGATGGGCTGATCGGCTGATCAGCTGATCAGCTGACCCGCCGATCACTCCGCCTTCAGTGCACCCGCGCCGGCATGTGCCCGGCCACCGTGGGCGCCCTGGCGGCCATGCCGCCCGCGCGCCGGGCCGCCCATTCCTGCAGCGCTGCCAGCGGCACCGGCTTGCTCATGTGATGACCCTGCGCTTCGTCGCAGCCCATCTCCGTCAGGCGCTGCAGGATGGCCGAACTTTCCACGCCTTCGGCCACCACTGTCAGGCCCAGGTTGTGCGCCAGGTCGATGGTGCTGCGCACGATCATCGCGTCGCCGCGTTCCGCGCCCTTGCCACCCGCGTCCACCAGGCCCATCACAAAACTTTTGTCGATCTTCAGTTCCTGCACCGGCAGCCGCTGCAGGTAGGCGAGCGACGAATAACCGGTGCCAAAGTCGTCGATCGACAGCTTGTAGCCGCGCTGCGCCAACCGGTTCAATGTGGCTTCGGCGCGTTCGGGGTCGTCCATGATCGCGCTCTCGGTGATTTCCAGGCAGAAGGACTCGGCGCGTGCCTGGTGGTGCAGCAGCAGCCCTTCCAGCCTGTCCGGCAGTTCCTGGTCCAGCAGGTCGCGCGTGGACAGGTTCAGCGACAGCCGCTGAATGCCCAACGCCGCCAGCGCCGGCTGCTGGCGCGCGGCTTCTTCAAAGACCCACAGCGTGAGCTGGCGCACGTAGCCGGTCTGTTCGGCAAAGGGGATGAATTCCAGCGGCGGCACGAGGCCCCGCACCGGGTGCTGCCAGCGCACCAGCGCCTCGGCACCGCACAGGCTGCCATCGGCCAGCGACAGCTTGGGCTGCAGGTACAGGCGCAGCTCGTTGTTTTCCACCGCGTGGCGCAGCTCCGACAGCAGCGACAGCGTCTGCGCGCTGCCGCTGTCCAGCGCCGGCTCGTAGAGTTGCGCACCCGCCGTGCGGCGCTTGGCGGCGTACATGGCCACTTCGGCATGGCCCAGCAGCATGTCGGCCTCCGTGGCGTGGCCGGGCCAGCAGGCAATGCCCAGGCCGGCGCTCAAGTCCACGCGCTGGTCGTCCAGCGTCATCGGCGTCTCGAATGCCACGGCGATGCGCTGCGCCACGGCCTGCGCAAGGCAAGCGTCTGCACCGGGCAGCAGCAGTGCAAATTCATCACCGCCCAGGCGCGCCACCAGGTCGCCCGGGCGCAGTGCCTGCTGCAGCCGCTCGGTCACGCCTTGCAGCAGCCGATCGCCAAACGCATACCCGAGCACGTCATTGACGTGCTTGAAGCGGTCCAGGTCCAGCATCACCACCGCCAGCGGTTCACCGCGTTGCGTGGCGGCCAGCACGGCGTCGCGAAACTGCAGCCGGTTGGGCAGGCCGGTGAGGCGGTCCCAATAGGCCAGCTTGCGGATTTCCAGCTGCTGCTGGCCGACGTTCTGGCGCATGTGTTCAAAGGCCTTGGCCAATTCGCCAAATTCGTCTTTGCGGCCGGTGTGGATCAGCGGCGTTTCATAGTCGCCGCGGCCCAGCCTTTCACTGGCCTGCACCAGCGACACCAGCGGCCGCGTCATCAGCCGCGCCGTCCAGTTGCTGAAAAGTCCGAAGAGCAGCAGGCCCAGTACGGTGATGGCCGCCAGCGTGATCTGCAGCGCCTTGAAAGGCTCGACCGCCTTGTCCAGCGAACCCGACAGCCGCAGCACCAGCGGCACGCCCGAGCCTGTCGTCACGGCGACGTTGCGGACGCGGTGCGGGGCGCCGGCCAGCAGCACGTCGCTGACCACGCTGTTCGCACCATTCGCACTGTTCGCACCATTCGCGCTGTTCGCGCTGTTCGTGTCTTTCGCACCCTTCGCGCCTTCAGCAGCCATGTCGTCAAACACCGCCAGGGTGGCCGGCTGCAGGGCTGCCGGCAGGCTGCTGTGCAGCACCACGGCGGGCGCATCGGCTGGGCGCAGCACCAGCGTGGCGTGCAGGCCGGCCACGGCGTGCAGGTCGTCGGTGACGCTGCGGTCCAGTTCAAAGCCCATCAGCACCCAGCCGATGAGCACGGGGGCACGCATCGGCACCATCACGAACTGATAGGGCTTGCCGGCCACGACTGCCACCACCCCGGCCGCCGCGCCAGCCGCCCCCACCGCCCCCCCAGCCACCACGCTGCCGCGTTGCGACAAGCGCGGCGCCATTTCAGCCACCGTCTGCCGCAGCGCGGACGCTTCGCCGCCAGACTGGGCGCGCACGGCAAGGCTGGTGTCCAGCAAGGCGGTGATGGCCGCGCCAATGCGGGCCCCGTGGTTGTCCAGCGCTGACCCGATGGTGTCGCGGTCGTCACTGCCCACGGCCGACCGAAAGCCATAGTCGGCAGCCAGCAGCGCTGCACCCTGGCCCAGTTTGTTGGCGCGCTGCTCCAGCAGGCGCGCCCAGACGCGTTCGCCCACCACCAGTTCTTCAGCCAGCGCGGCGCGCGCATTGCGGGTGACGCTGGTGTGGATGGCGGCAAAGCCCAGCAACTGCAAGGCCAGCAGCAGCACCAGCGACAACACGGCGATGCGCGTGGACAGGCGCCATGAGCGCATCCAGCGCATCCAGCGCATGGCAGCAGGCCAGGCGGCAGTCAAGGCGGCGGTCAAGGCACGGCCTCCGCCAGCCGCACGGCCACCTGCACCGCCGCCGTGCCCACTTTCAGGGCTTGATCGGCTGCGGGCGCGCCGGGTGCCAGCGACGGGTGCCAGCTGCGCAGCCGGTAGTTGCCCGGCGGCACCTGCGCCCACCCGACGCGGCCCTCAGCGCCGCTCTGGCCGAACCAGGGCGTTTCGACAATCACCACCCAGGCGGCCATCTTGTCGTGGATGTTGCAGCCCAGCACGGCAACGCCAGGCTGGTCAAACACCACGGGCGCGGTGGGCGTGCCGACGTAGAGCTTGATCTCCAGCTTCTTCACCGCAGAAAAGGAATAGACGTGGTGGCGCACCGTGTCGCGGTTCGGGAAGTTCACGGCGGTGCCCACCGGCACCACCGTCACCTGCGGCACAAACTGGCGGTCGGCCTGCGCGATCTCGGCGCCGGGCCCCGGCTTGACGGCGGCCTTGGCCTCACGCGATTCCAGAAACACCACTGCTTGGGCCAGCGGCTTGCCGGCGGCGTCAGTGACGTGCACCTCCACCGCGCCGGCACAAGCCGTGGTGCAGAACGCAGCACCGACCGCCGTCAAGCAGGCGGCCCCGGCAGCGCACCGCAGCGCCTGCCCGCGAAGCCCGCAACGCCCATTCCCCGTGCGGCGCGTTGTCACGGCATGATGGCCATGCCCCACAGGCCACGGCCTTCCCCCACGGTGCCGATCAGCGTGGCGCGGCCAGTGGCCAGGTCCACGCTGTGCAAGCGGGTGCGGCCGCCGCTGCGCAGCGCAGCGAGGGCAGCGTTGTTGATGTCGGCAATGTCAAATGCTGCGTCTTCCAGCGGGCCGGTGCCCAGGGCGCCCACGGCGGTGAGTTCACCCGTGTTGGGCGACACCACCGGCAACACGCCTTCGCGCGAGCCCTGCACCATCAGCGTGCCGCCGGCCAGGTCGATGGCGAAATTGGTGGTGAGCTTGGCGTCCTGCTGGTTGTAGGTGTAGGCGGCGCCGGCAATGCGCAGCACAGCGGCAGCCGCGCCAGACGTGCCGGACGCACCGGACGCACCGGAACCACCGGACGCACCGGACCTGTGAAGGGGCGGATCCGTGGCCGCCACAGCGCCGGTGTCGGGGTGCAGTCGCAGGTTCTGGCCCGTGTCGCTGACGACGCGGATGCGGTCGGCCACGGGGTTGAAATCGACGCCGAAGCGCTGGCCGCTGAAGACCACTGGCGCGCCACTGCCCACGCGGCTGAGCTGCGCACTGTCGGCATCCAGCGTGTAGAGCCGGCCGCCGGCGGACACGGCATACAGCACGCCGCGGGCGACGCGGTAGTCGATGCCGATCAGCCTGTCACCCGGCTCCAGCCCGCGCAACGGCGCGCGCTGCAGGATGCGCTGCGGCTGCCCGGCATTGAAGCGGATGAGCTCGGCCGCGTCGGTCACGGCGACCACGGTTTCGCTGCGCAGCGGGCCCGGGGTTTCGGGTGCGGGTGCGGTGGCGCAGCTGGCAGCCAGGGCTAAGCAGAGGGGGAAGGCCAGGCGGGCAAATGATGGGGGCGTCACGGTGGGTCCACTCCGGGAAAGAGGCTCGGGGCTGAGCGCTGCAACAGCGCCCAGCCACGTTGATTCACGGCGATTGCCACCGTCCCAGGACTATCGACGCCGCCCGATCAAAGTTGAGCGCGAAGTGAAGCCTCTATCCGGTGCAATTTCCAGCCGCCAAGCCGACGGCCACGCGCATGGACACGCTCAAGGCCAGAGCACCACCGCCCACACCACGGCCGCAAACAGCAGGCACAGCATCACCGCCGCACTGCCCAGATCCTTGGCGCGGCCCAGCAGCGGGTGCTGTTCCACCGACAGCGCATCGGCCAGCGCTTCCAGCGCCGAATTCAGCAGCTCCACCACCCACACCGCCACCACGCTGCCGGCCATCATCAGCGCCTGCCAGCGGCCCGGCGCCAGCCAGGGCACCAGCAGCAGCAGCGGCACGCCCAAGGCCAGTTCCTGGCGAAAGGCAGCCTCATGGCGGACGGCCGCGCGCAGGCCGGCGAGTGAATAGCCCATGGCCCGCCAGACCCGCTTCAGGCCACCACGGCTCTTGAAGGCCGATTGGGTGGCGGGCTCGGGTTGGGGTTCGATGTCGGGCATGGTGTGGGGCCGGGGACGCTGCAGCGGCGCGATTGTCGCTGTGAGCAGGCGGCAAGCCGGCCGGCCGGCGTGTGCTGCAATTGCGGCATGCTTTTCATCGCCGAACCTGCGGACCGCTTCCGCATTCCCGCCACTGTCGAAGCGCTGGTGGCCGCTGTCAGCCTGCTCTGGGCCTTCACGGCCAACCGGCTTTTCCTGTCGGCGGCGCTCAAGGACCGCCTGCTGTCGGCACCCGCCACCTGGGGCTTTGCGCTGGCGCTGCTGGTGATGCTGGCGGCGCTGCACTTCGTGATGCTGGCACTGGTCAGCAACCGCTGGACGGTGAAGCCGCTGCTGGCGCTGCTGATCACGGGCACCGCTTTTGCGACCTACTTCATGCAGACCTTCGGCGTCTATCTGGACCCGACGATGATGCGCAACATGCTGCACACCGACATCGCCGAAGCGCGCGAACTGTTCAGCTGGAGCCTGCTGCCGCACCTGCTGCTGCACGCCGTGTTGCCACTGCTGGTGCTGTGGCGCGTGCGGGTGGTTGCGCACGGCTGGGCGCGGTCGGCGGTGGTGCGCTTCGGCACGCTGGTGCTGGCCTGTGTGCTGCTGGTGGGCGCGCTGGTGATGGTGTTCCAGGCCTTCGCGTCCTTGATGCGCAACCACAAGGACATGCGCTACCTGGTGACGCCGGGGAACTACCTGTGGTCGATCAGCGCTGTGGCGGCCGCGCAGGTCAGGGGCGCCGCCAAGCCGCGCCAGGCCATCGGCCTTGACGCCGCGCCGGGCCCGCGCATGGTGGCCCGCGCCGAGGCCAAAGACGGTGTGGCCGCCAAGCCCTTGCTGCTGGTGCTGGTGGTGGGTGAAACCGCACGCGCTGCCAACTGGGGCTTGAACGGCTACCGTCCCCAGACCACGCCCCAACTGGCGCAGCTGCCGGTCATCAACTTCCCCGACGTCAGCGCCTGCGGCACCAACACCGAAGTGTCGCTGCCGTGCATGTTTGCCCCCGTCGGCCGGCGCGACTACGACGAAGAGCGCATCCGTGGCAGCCAGTCTCTGCTGCATGTGCTGTCGCGTGCCGGCGTGGCGGTGCACTGGCGTGACAACCAGTCGGGCTGCAAGGGCGTGTGTGAAGGTCTGCCGCAGGACACGGTGACCGCGCTCAAGCCGCCCGGCCTGTGCGCGATGAACCGTTGCCTGGACGAAGGCCTGCTGGCCGGACTCGAGGCTTGGCTGGGCGGCGCCAAGACCGCTGCAGATGGCGCCACTGCGGGCACCCGCTTGCTGGTGCTGCACCAGCTGGGCAACCACGGGCCATCGTACTTTCGGCGCTACCCAACAGCCTTTGCGCGCTTCAAGCCGGCCTGCGAACACGACGACTTGCAAAAGTGCAGCCGCGAAGAAATCGTCAACGCCTACGACAACGCGCTGCTCTACACCGACCATGTGCTGACCAGCCTGATCGGCAAGCTGCAGGCGGCTTCTGCCACGGTGGACTCGGCCGTGCTCTACGTGTCGGACCACGGTGAATCGCTGGGGGAAAACAACCTCTACCTGCACGGCCTGCCGTATGCGATTGCACCGGATGTGCAAAAGCGCGTGCCGATGGTGGCGTGGTTCTCGCCCGGCGCGGCGGCCAGCATCGGCATCGACACCGAGTGCCTGAAAAAACGCGCGCTGGCTCCCGCCGCACACGACCATATCTTCCACACCGTGCTGACCCTGCTGGACGTGAAGACCGCGCTGCATGAAACCGCCTGGGATCTGGCCCAGGGCTGCCGCACAGCGGCTGCGGTGCCATGACGAAATTGCCTGAGGCCGCGCACGCAGCGCACGCAGCACACGCACCACACGCAGCGCACACGGCGCACACGGCGCATGGCAGACAGGACGCCATCGTGACCTGCGCAACGTTGGCCGCCCTGCTGCTGTGGGACCTGTCGGGCCTGGACATGCCCGCAGCGCGCCTCTTTGGCGACCTGCACGGCTTTGCCTGGACCCACACCTTCTTCTTGAGCCGCGTGATGCACGACGGCGGCCGCCTGCTGGCCTGGGCCGTGTTGGCAGCGTTGGTGATGGCGGCGCTGCGGCCGGCGGTTGCGGGGCAAGGCCCCAGCCGCGCCGCGCGCTGGCGCTGGATGGGCGTGATCCTGCTGTGCGTGCTGGCGGTGCCGGCCATCAAGCGCCTGTCGGCCACCAGCTGCCCGTGGGATCTGGCCGAGTTCGGCGGCGTGGCGCAGCACCTGTCGCACTGGCGCTGGGGCGTGCCCGACGGCGGCGGCGGGCACTGTTTTCCGTCGGGCCACGCCGTAGCGGCATTCGGCTTCTTCGGCATGCACTTTCTGTGGCGCGACATCAACGCGCGCCGCGCCCGGCTGTGGCTGCTGGCGGTGCTGCTGACGGGCACGCTCTTTGGCGCGGCGCAGCTGGCGCGCGGCGCGCACTTTCCCAGCCACACCTTGTGGTCGGCCTGGTTGTGCTGGGCGATCTGCGCCAGCGCCGACGCGCTGATGCGGCTGCCGCACAATGCCCGCGCATCTTCAAGGACGACCCCATGAACACCCTGCCCGACCCCGCCTGGAAGCACGACGGCGTGCGTGTCGTGCCCGCCAACCAGCTGGACGCCAACACTGCGCAGACCCCGGGCATGGACCGCAAGGCGGCCATCAACTTTGCGCGTGTGGGCGCGCAGAAATTGTGGGCCGGCACGGTGCACATCCACGCTGGCGCCAAGACCGGTGCCCACCACCATGGCGCGCTGGAAAGCGTGATCTACATCGTCAAGGGCCGCGCCCGCATGCGCTGGGGCGACGCGCTGGAATTCACCGCCGAAGCCGGCCCGGGCGACTTCATCTACGTGCCGCCCTTTGTGCCGCACCAGGAGATCAACGCCAGCCCCACCGAGGCCCTGGAATGTGTGCTGTGCCGCAGTGACGGCGAAGCGGTGGCCGTCAACCTCGACATCACGCCCGTGGAAGCACCCGACACCGTGTTGTGGATCGACCCCACGCACCCGGCGCCTGCACCGACCTGAAAGCACCATTACCATCACCTTCGCGATGAGCCCGGACCCTCGAACCCTGCTGCTGGCGATGTACGACGCTGCAGTGCAGCGCGCTTTGCCGGCTCACAACACGGCCGCCTTTCTGCCGCCACCACCCGACCCGCAAAGAGGGCGAACCGTGGTGCTGGGCGCCGGCAAGGCCGGGGGCGCGATGGCCGCCGCAGTCGACGCGCTGTGGCCCCAGCACGCGCCCATCAGCGGCCTGGTGGTGACGCGCTACGACCACGTGCCGTTAGCCTACAAGGCCGGGCTCCAGAAAAACGCTGGCCGCATCGAAGTCGTCGAAGCCGCGCACCCGGTGCCCGATGAAGCGGGACAGCGCGCCGCCCAGCGCATCGTGCAGATGACCCGCGGACTGACGGCCGATGACCTGGTGCTGTGCCTCATCTCCGGCGGCGGCTCAGCCCTGCTGTCGATGCCTGCGCCGGGGCTGACGCTGGCCGACAAGCAGGCCATCAACAAGGCGCTGCTGAAGAGCGGCGCCGCCATCGACGAGATGAACTGCGTGCGCAAACACTTGAGCGCCATCAAGGGCGGCCGCCTGGCCGCGATGTGCGCGCCGGCGCGCGTGGTCACGCTCCTGATCAGCGACGTGCCTGGCGACGCACCCGAAGTCATCGCCAGCGGCCCCACGGTGCCCGACGCCACCACCTGCGCCGACGCGCTGGCGATCTGCAAGCGCTACGCGATCGACCTGCCCGCTGCGGCGCGCGCCGGGCTGGAAAGCGGCGCGTTCGAAACGCCCAAACCCGGCGATGCAGCCTTTGCCGGCCACCAGGTCCACATCATCGCCACGCCGCAACAGAGCCTGGACGCCGCCGCCACTGTCGCGCGCGCGGCGGGCATCAAGGCCCACATCCTCAGCGACGAGATGGAAGGTGAGAGCCGAGAGGTCGGCAAGGTGCAGGCCGCACTGGCTCGCGCCGTCGCGCGGCGCGGCCAGCCCTTTGCGCGGCCGTGCGTGATCTTGTCGGGCGGCGAGACCACGGTGACGGTCAAGAACAGGACAGGCCGCGGCGGACGCGCCACCGAATTCCTGCTCGGCTGCGCCATCGCGCTGCAGGGCGAACCGGGCGTGCACGTGCTGGC
>JANMJI010000098.1:0-2808 GCA_031371275.1 Betaproteobacteria bacterium | reverse complement strand
CGCTGCGGCCGCGCCGCCGCCCGACCCGCGTGCCGTGGCCACGCACTGCATGGCCAGGTCCTCAGCGTCCAGCGCCGTGGCGTCCAGCCTGGCGGTGTGGCTGCTGTGGGCCTGTACCAGCTCGGCATCCAGCGCGCTGGCCAAGCGCAGCACGATCTTGTCTTGGGTGTCCAGCAACTCGGCGCGGTCGATATCGAACTGGTCCGACCACAGGCTGGCGGCGGTGGCGGTGTCCACCAGCCGCGCGTTGATACGCAAGCGGCCACCGCTGCGCTGCACGCTGCCTTCCACCGCGTAACGCACCCTCAGCGCGGCGCCCACTTGCCGCGCATCGGCGGGGCTCTTGAAGCTGCGCGCGCTGCCGGTGGCCACCACCGCGGTGCCGTGGATGCGGGCCAGCGCGCCGGTCAGGTCTTCGGTCAGCGCGCCTGCCAACGCATCGGCCAAAGCATCCACCGTCGCAGCCTGCGGTGCGTCGGACGCAGACGCTGTGAAGGGCAGAACCACCAGGCTCAAGCGCGGCGCCGGCGCAGCGGTGCGGATGGCGACTGCATAGACCAGCACCCCCATCACGGCCACCAGCGTCAGCGGCAGCAGCAGTCTTCGGGGCACCACCCAGCGGCGCGAATGCCCAAGGCGTGCGCCGGCGACGGCCATCGGCGGCGGGGGTGCCTGGGCTTCCTCGGCCGCGACCACCGCCACCACGGGCAGGTCGAACAGATAACCGCGCCGCGCCACGGTCTTGATCGCCTGCTGGTGTTGGTCGCCCAAAGCGGCGCGAACTTCGCTGATGCAGCGTGTCAGCGAGTCCTCGGTGACCACCACGCCGGCCCAAACCGCGGCCAGCAGTTCGTCCTTGCCGACCAGGCGGCCGGCGTGGGTCACCAGGTACTGCAACAGTGCAAAGCTCTTGGGGCGCAGCGCCACGGCCGCGCTACCGCAGCGCAGGCTGCCGCGGGCCAGGTTGATCGTGAAATCGCCGAAGCGGTAGATGTCGGCCGTCATCGCGATTTCAGCCTTTGTTCGGTGGTCTTTCAGCGCTTTTTCAGGACGGCTGCGGCTGCCGCAGGTGCCAATGGTGCCTTCTATTTGAAGGAGTTTCCATGAAAGCATCCACTGCCTGGTGCAGCATGACGGCGGCACTGTGGCTGGCAGTTGGCATGTCTGTCTGGACGGCCGCTGCCGCGCAGACTGCTGCCAGCGCCGATGAAGCAGCCATCCGCGACACCGTGCGCACGTTTGAGTCGGGGTGGAACCGCCACGACATGGACGTCATGTTCCAGGCGTTCACACCCGACGCTGAGTTCGTCAACATCGTGGGCATGTTCTGGCGCGGCCTGCCAGACGTCCGGCGCGCGCACCAGATGATGCACAGCAGCTACTTCAAGAACACGCCCAATCACATCGAAGACCTGCAGGTGCGCCTGCTGTCGGCCGACGCGGCCATCGCGGTAGTGCGCTGGAAGAAGGGCGCTTTCACGCCGCCCGATGGTGTGCTGCGGACCGAGAGCCGCGACATGATGTCGATGTTCCTGGTGAAACAGGGCGCACGCTGGTTGATTGCCGGCGCCCACAACACGCCGATTGACGAAGCCGCGGCACGATTCAACCCGGTGGCCAGGTAGCGGCATCTCGTTTGCAGCCCGGCGGCGTTCATGCCAGCCGCGGGTCGAACTCAAACGGGTCACGCTCTTTCACCAAGCCGATCTCGTTCAGACGCGGATGCCCCGCGTTGACGATCAGGTTGTTCTCGGCCGGCTCTACAAACGAAGGCACCCACACCGCCAGGTGCCGGCCTTCGTCCAGCCAGCGGGTGCCCCAGGCCTGGGTGGCGCCTTCGTCATGCCGCCAGTCGGCGGGCAGGCCCATGGCGAAGGCCTCGGGCACGGTCAGGCGGGCCGGCATGGTCAGGCTGAACAAGGCCAGGCCTGCCGGCGCCACGCCGTTGGCATGCACGCGCTTTTCAAGCTGGGCCAGGGCGCGGCTGCTGGCGGCGTAGACAAGCCGGCGTGGCGGCATGCCGGGTTGCAGGCTGTGCCAGCGGCCCGGCGCCAGTGTGGAACCGTAGGACTGGTCAAACAGCGTGGTGGCCGCGGCCAGGCCAATGCGCCAGACCACCAGGCTCAAACCACGCCGCCCCAGCGCAGCGCCACCAGCATGCCCTGCACCTTGCTCAGCCCCCACGGTGTGCGCGCGCGGCGCAGCGGCGTCTGGCCTTGCAGCACGGGGTGCGGCCGGGTCAGCCAGACAGCGGCCTGGGCGGGGCTGCCAAAGACGTCGGTGGCCTGGGCCAGCAGTTCGGTGGCTTGCAGCGCCTTCACGGCCACTTCATGCGGCAGCGTGGCACCGGCGGCCTTGCGGCGGCCGACGGTGGTGCGGTCGATGCCGGCAAACTCGAACAGGTCGCGTGGCTCCAGCGCGCTGGTCGTGGCCAGATCGGCCAGGTAATCGGGGTGCAGGCCTTGTTCAACCAGCGCCTCGGCCACGTCGTGCGCCATGTGCCAGCCGGTGCCGTTTGTACCGGCCACGCCACCGTCGCTGGTCAGCAGGGCGCGGGCGGGCGGGGCGGCCTGTGCTTTGCCGCGCACACGGTAGACGGCTGCGGGCTCGGCTGCAAAAACCTGGGTTGCCAACTGGTTGACAGACCGCGCCCAAGTGGACGTGGCGGGCTCAGGCATCGAGGGGCGTTGCAGCGTCATGGCGGGCCTTTGTGGGACTTGTGCATTTGCGCGTTGAGTATAGTGCGGCTGCACAGATGGGGTGAGGCGCCGTGGTGCTGCGGGGCTGGCACCGCTTACCCCGCGTACA
>JANMJI010000090.1:0-33675 GCA_031371275.1 Betaproteobacteria bacterium | reverse complement strand
GCCCGCCGCGGCAGCACGCCGCTGGTGGTCGCCGACGGTGCCCGCGCCCTGGGCGTGGTGGAGTTGAAAGACGTGGTGAAAACCGGCATCAAGGAACGCTTCGCAGAACTGCGGCGCATGGGCATTCAAACGGTGATGGTCACAGGTGACAACAGGCTGACGGCAGCGGCCATCGCCGCCGAAGCCGGTGTCGACGATTTCCTGGCCGAAGCCGCGCTGCTGGCCTCGGGTGCGGACGAGACGCCCGAAGGCCGCAGCATCGTGGTCCTGGCGAAGCAGAAATTCGCATTGCAGGCGGTGGCGAGCGCGCAAGCCCACGCGCCAGCCCAGGTGCAAGCTCAAGCCCTGGCCCAAGCCGTGGCGGTGCCCTTCACCGCCCAAACCCGCATGAGCGGCATGGACCTGCCCGGGACCATCACAACGACGGGCACCACCCCCGCCCGCGTGCTGCGCAAAGGCGCGGCCGATGCCGTGCGCCGCCATGTCCAAGCACTGGGCGGCAACTTCCCAGCCGCGTTGCAAGACCAGGTGGACGACGTTGCCCGCCGCGGCAGCACGCCGCTGGTGGTCGCCGACGGTGCCCGCGCCCTGGGCGTGGTGGAGTTGAAAGACGTGGTGAAAACCGGCATCAAGGAACGCTTCGCAGAACTGCGGCGCATGGGCATTCAAACGGTGATGGTGACGGGTGACAACAGGCTGACGGCAGCGGCCATCGCCGCCGAAGCCGGTGTCGATGATTTCCTGGCCGAAGCGACGCCGCAAGACAAGCTGAAGCTGATCCGCGAACACCAGGCCGCAGGCCGGCTGGTGGCCATGACGGGTGACGGCACCAACGACGCGCCGGCGCTGGCCCAGGCCGACGTGGCGGTGGCCATGAACACCGGCACGCAGGCCGCCAAAGAGGCCGGCAACATGGTTGATCTGGACAGCAACCCGACCAAGCTGATCGAGATCGTCGAGACTGGCAAGCAGATGCTGATGACACGCGGCTCACTGACCACCTTCAGCATCGCCAACGACGTGGCCAAGTACTTCGCCATCGTGCCCGCGGCTTTCGTGGGCACCTACCCGCAACTGGCGGCGTTGAACGTGATGCAACTGGCCAGCCCGGCGTCGGCCATCCTGAGCGCGGTGGTCTTCAACGCACTGGTCATCGTGGCCTTGATCCCTTTGGCGTTGAAGGGTGTGGCCTACCGCGCCGTGGGCGCTGCCGCACTGCTGCGCCGCAACCTGCTGGTCTACGGGCTGGGCGGCGTGGTCGTGCCCTTTGTCGGCATCAAGTTGATCGACCTGCTGCTGGCGGCCACCCACATCGTCTGAAAGGAAAAATCATGCGTGCCCACTTGCGCCCTGCACTCGTTTTGTTTGTGCTGCTGTCGCTCATCACCGGCCTGGCTTATCCGCTGTTGGTGACGGGTTTGTCGCAGCTGCTGTTCCCGGCCCAAGCCGGCGGCAGCCTGGTGTTGAAAGATGGCAAGCCCGTGGGCTCATCGCTGATCGGCCAGGCTTTTGACGCTGCGCGCTACTTCTGGTCGCGCCCATCGGCCACGGCTGAGAAGCCCTACAACGCCGCCAATTCAGGGGGCAGCAACCTGGGCCCGCTAAACCCGGCCCTGCGTGAAGCCGTCGCCCAGCGGGTGGCCGCTTTGCGCAAGGCCGACCCTGGCAATGCCGCGGCCGTGCCGGTGGATCTGGTGACGGCATCGGCCAGCGGCCTGGACCCCCACACCAGCCGCGCCGCGGCCGACTACCAGGCGGCGCGCGTGGCCCGCGCTCGAGGCCTGTCTGAAGCCGCGGTGCGTGCGCTGGTGGCCCAGCACAGCGAAGGCGCGGTGCTGGGTTTTCTGGGCGAGCCGCGGGTCAACGTGCTGGCTTTGAACCTGGCGCTGGACCAGCTGGCACCCTAGCTTGAAACCCTGCCCGGCACCCATGCGAAACTTCCGCGCTGCAATTCGCGCCACCATGCGCGCCGGGGTTCACAAGCATGCTCATCAACTGTGTGGCCTACCAGCAAGGCACCAAGCTGGCCGACATTCCGGTGGCCCAGATAGGCGACTATCTGCACCGCGCCGACTGCTTTGTCTGGGTCGCATTGAAGGACGCCAGCGACGCCGAACTGCTGGAAATGCAGCAGCAATTTCACCTCCACGAACTGGCGGTGGAAGACGCCCGCCACGGCCACCAGCGGCCGAAGATCGAGGAATACGGCGACACCGTGTTCACCGTCATGCACACCATCGAATTGAGCCCCACCGACGACATCCACACCGGCGAAGTGTGTGTGTTCGTGGGCCACAACTTTGTCTTGAGTGTGCGCAACCGCTGCACCCAGGGCTTCCTGGGTGTGCGCGAAAGGGCCGAGCGTGAACCGCACCTGCTGCGCCACGGTGCCAGCTTTGTTTTCTACGCGCTGATGGACGCCGTCGTCGACCGCTACTTCCCCGTCATTGATCTGATGGAGCAAGAACTGGACACCATCGAAGACAAGATTTTCGAGCCCGGTTCGGCCAAGCAGAACATCGAACGCTTGTATGCGCTGAAGCGCCGTGTCGGTGTCGTGCGCCATGCGGTGACGCCGCTGATGGAAGCCACCGGCAAGCTGTACGGCGGCCGCGTGCCGCAGGTCTGCGAACGCAGCCAGGATTACTTCCGCGATGTCTACGACCACCTGGCCCGCTGCAACGCCACGCTGGATGCGTTGCGCGACACCATCACCACCGCCATCCAGGTGAACCTGTCGATGGTGACCATTGAAGAAAGCGAAAACACCAAACGCCTGGCGGCCTGGGCCGGCATCTTTGCCGTGGCCACTTTCTGCGTCGGCGTCTGGGGCATGAACTTCGAGCACATGCCCGAGTTGAAATGGCAGTACGGCTATCCGATGGCGTTTGCTGTCATCGCCACGGTCTGCGGCACGATGTACTGGCGCTTCAGGAAGTCTGGCTGGTTGTGATGGAGTGCCTGCGTGACCGAGCCGACCCGCCCCGACCCCGATGCGCTGCTTCAGCAAGTGCAGGCTGACGAGCAAAAAGCACGGCGTGGCCGGCTGAAGATTTTTTTTGGTGCATCGGCCGGCGTGGGCAAGACATGCGCGATGCTGGTGGCGGCACGCACGGCGCAAATCCAAGGCCAGCCGCTGCTGGTGGGCCTGGTGGAAACGCACGGGCGCGCCGACACCGAAGCACTGGCGCGCGACTTGCCCCGGCTGCCGCTGAAGCAGGTGGCGCACGGCGAGCGCACGCGTGCCGAGTTCGACCTTGACGCCGCACTCATCTTCGGCGCCCAACACCCCGGCGCGCTGGTGCTGCTGGATGAGTTGGCGCACAGCAATGTGCCCGGCGATCCAGGAAAAGGAAGTCGCCACCCCAAACGCTGGCAAGACGTGGAGGAGCTTCTCGCCGCCGGCGTGCATGTGTGGACGACACTGAACGTGCAGCACCTGGACAGCCTGAACGACGTGGTGGGCGGTATCACCGGCGTGCGCGTGTGGGAAACCGTGCCGGACCATGTCTTCGACAGCGCCGATGAGGTGCTGGTCGTCGATCTGCCGCCCGACGAGTTGTTGCAACGTTTGAAACAAGGCAAGGTCTACCTCGGTCCGCAGGCCGAACGCGCGGCCGAACACTTCTTTCGCAAGGGCAATTTGCTGGCGCTGCGTGAACTGGCGCTGCGCCGCACGGCCGACCGTGTGGATGGTCAGATGCAAGCCTGGCGCCGCCGCAATGCCGTGGCATCGGCGCAGCCCGTGTGGCCCAACCGCGGCGCGCTGCTGGCCTGCGTGGCCGGTGGCGAGCCGGGTGAAAAAGTCGCCCGCGCCGGCGCCCGGCTGGCCGCGCAGCTGGACGTGCCCTGGCACGCGGTGCATGTCGAAGCGCCGGCGCCAATGCACGGTGAAGCACGGCGCCAGGCCGCGTTGCGCGTGCTGAAGCTGGCGCAGGAACTGGGCGCCACCACGGCCACGCTGACGGGGTCAGACCTGCCGCAGGCGCTGGTGCGCTATGCGCGTGAACACAATCTTTCGCGGCTGGTGCTGGGGCGGCAAATGCGCGCTTCTTGGCGTCTTTCGCAATGGCCATCGCCACGGCAATGGCGCTGGCCCGGCCGGCCATCGCTGGCGGTAGCGGTGCTGGCCGCGGCCGATGACCTGGACGTGCTGCAAGTGGCGGTGCCCGCGGCTGTCGCGCCACGGCCGCAGGCGGCCCCGCCTGCCAGCACCCGGCCCACGGCCTGGCGTGCTTATGCCTGGGCCGTGGCCGTGTGCAGCGCCACCGCGCTGGTGGCGCTGCCGCTGCACGGCGTGTTTGAGCTGACCAACATCGTCATGCTGTTCTTGCTGGCCACCGTGGCCGTGGCCTTGCGCTGGGGCCGCGGGCCGGCGGTGCTGGCGGCCTTTGTTGGCGTGGCGCTGTTCGACTTTGTTTTTGTGCCGCCGCGCTACACGCTGGCCGTCAGCGATGTGCAATACCTCGTCACCTTCGCCGTGATGCTGGTGGTGGCGCTGGTGATTGGCCAGTTGACCGCCGGGCTCAAGGTGCAAGCCCGCGCGGCCACCGAACGTGAGCACCGGGTGCGCGGCCTGTACGAGATGACGCGCGACCTTTCCGCGGCGCTGCTGCCCGAACAGGTGGCCGAGATCGGCGCGCGTTTTCTGCGCGCCGAATTTGGTGCCGACTTCGGCATGAAAAGCGCGCTGCTGGTGGCCGACGCCGACAACCGCTTGCAACTGCTGCCTGGCGCCACCGCGGCGGTGGATGCCGGCGTCACGCAATGGGCTTACGACCAGGGCCAGGCCGCTGGGCGCGGTACCGACACTTTGCCGGCCAGCACGGCACTCGTGCTGCCGCTGAAAGCACCGATGCGCGTGCGTGGCGTGCTGGTGCTGGAACCTGCGGCCGGCAAGCAGCGCCTGTTCGGCCCCGAACAACGCCGTTTGCTCGACACCTGCGCTTCGCTGCTGGCCATCTCGCTGGAACGCATTCACTACATCGAAGTGGCGCAGAGCAGCACGCTGCAGATGGAAAGCGAAAGGCTGCGCAACTCACTCTTGTCGGCGATCTCGCACGACCTGCGCACGCCCTTGGCTTCGCTGGTGGGCCTGGCCGACACGCTGGACATGACACGCCCGCCGCCCAGTGCGGCGCAGGCCGAAATCACCCAGCGCATACGCGCCAGCGCGCTGCGCATGAATGCGCTGGTGAACAACCTGCTGGACATGGCGCGGCTGGAATCGGGCGCGGTGCGTTTGAACCTGCAATGGCAGCCGCTGGAAGAAGTGCTGGGCAGCGCGCTGGCCGCGGTGGGCCCGGCGCTGACCGGCCGGCGCGTGGGTGTGCAAGGCGTGGGTGACCTGCCGCTGCTGCACCTGGACGCCGTGCTCATCGAGCGCGTATTCGTGAACCTGCTGGAAAACGCCGCCAAGTACACGCCAGCGGGGTCGGCCATCACCATTGCCGCGCGTGCGGTGGCTGACGAGGTGGAAGTGACGGTGGACGACCAGGGCCCCGGGCTGCCCGAAGGCCGCGAAGAAGCGCTGTTCCAGAAGTTCGAACGCGGCGCCAAGGAAAGCGCCACACCCGGTGTCGGCCTGGGACTGGCCATCTGCCGCGCCATCGTCACGGCGCACGGTGGGCGCATCACCGCCGGCACCCACAGCGGTGGTGGCGCACGCTTTCTGATGCACTTTCCGCGCGGCGAGCCACCGCGCGATGACGGCGCGAATGTGGTGGTGGCCGAGACCGTGGCCGGCGCGCACCGATGAGCGATTTGAAAGCCCGTGTGCTGATCGTCGAAGACGAAGCCGACATCCGTCGCTTCGTGCGTTTGGCGCTCGAAGCGCAGGGCCATGAAGCCTACGAGGCCGACGGCGTCAAGCGCGGCCTGATGGACGCCGCCACGCGCCGCCCGGACCTGCTGGTGGTCGATCTGGGCCTGCCCGATGGTGATGGTGTCGACCTTATCCGCGACCTGCGCAGCTGGTCATCGGTGCCGGTCATCGTGCTCTCGGCGCGCGGTAGTGAAGCCGACAAGATCGCCGCGCTGGATGCCGGCGCTGACGACTACCTGGTCAAACCTTTTGGCGCTGGTGAGCTGATGGCCCGCGTGCGTGCACAACTGCGTGCACAACTGCGCCGCCACGCCCAGCCAGGCCCGGCGGGTGAGCCCGAACTGCGGTTTGGCGATGTCCAGATTGACCTGGCCCGGCGCAGCGTGCAGCGTGCCGGGCAGGCGCTGCACCTCACGCCCATCGAATACCGGCTGCTGACGCACCTGGCTGCGCAGCCCGACCGCGTCATCACCCACCGTGCGCTGCTGGCTGCCGTGTGGGGCCCGGGCCATGCGCAAGACACCCATTACGTGCGTGTCCACATGGCCAATTTGCGCAAGAAGATAGAGGCCGACGCTTCGATGCCCAAGCACTTGCTGACCGAAGCCGGTGTGGGCTATCGGTTCAGGGTTTGAAAGTTTTTTGTCGAAACGGCCAGCGCCCGTTCGTCGTCGTTGTAGCGCCAGGTTCGGCGCGCGCCCCACAACCAAGTCAGCGAAGAAAGCCCGCCATGATCCAGATTCAGCCCTATCTCTTTTTCAACGGCCGCTGCGAAGAGGCCATCAACTTCTACCAGCAGACGCTGGGCGCCGAAGTGCAGTTCCTGATGCGCCACGGCGAAGGCCCCGAACAGCCACCGCCGGGCACACTGCCACCAGGCAGCGAAGGCAAAGTGATGCATGCCACGCTGAGCATCGGCCAAAGCACCTTGATGGTCAGCGACGGTCATTGTTCAGGCGCCACCAACTTCCAGGGTTTTTCTCTGTCCTTCAACGTCGCAGACGCGGCGGCGGCCGAGCGCGTGTTTGCCGCGTTGAGCGAAGGGGGCAGCGTGCAAATGCCGCTGGGCAAGACCTTCTGGTCGCCGTGCTTCGGTATGCTGGCCGACCGCTTCGGCGTCGGCTGGATGGTCAGTGTCGAAGCATCAACAACCGCTTGAACAACAGGAGACCGCGATGGCGAATTACGTCGATGGTTATGTCGTGCCGGTGCCGCTGGCCAAGCTGGCCGAGTACCAACGCTTGGCGCGCAAGGCCGGCAAGGTCTGGATCGAATACGGCGCGCTGGAAGTGCGTGAACATGTGGCCGACGATGTCAAGGTGGGCAAGCACACCTCGTTCCCGCAGAGCGTGAAGCTGCAGGAAGGCGAAACGGTGGTCTTCAGCTACATCGTCTTCAAGTCGCGCAAGCAGCGCGACAGCATCAACGCCAAGGTCATGGCCGACCCGCGGCTGGCCGCGATGATGGACCCCAAGGACATGCCCTTCGACGGCAAGCGCATGTTCTGGGGCGGCTTCAAGAGCCTGGTGGTGTTGTAGGCGCCGGGCCAGCGCCGAGAATTGGCGCATGGCGCATGACGATGAACAGCCCCCAGCGCCCGCAGCGCCCAAGCCGAGTTTCCGCCCGCGCCTGACGCTGCAAACCTTGACCCGCGGTGAAGGTTTACTCGGCCTGCGCGCCACGCCCGGCTTTGGCCCGCGCGGCGCGCAACTGACGGTGGCGCGGGTTGACTGGACGTACACCGGCAGCAACCCCGCCGCGGCACCCTGGGCCACGCCCGCACCGACCACGGTGCTGAACACCACACCGTGGCCGCTGCCGCCACACCGCGACATGGCCGCCGAAGCGCAGGCGCGCGACCAGCTATGGGCCACCGCGCTGCGCCCGCTGCCGCAGCCGGCGTTTCAATGGCGCACGCCGCGGGCTGGCATCGGCTTCGACAACGTCTGGGCGCTGCCCGAAGAAGTGCAGTACAGCGACTTCTGGGCCGAACAGGTGCCGCGTTTGCAGGCCCAGGGCTGGCAGGTGGTGGTGATGCCTGGCTTTGCGCATTTCAGCGTGCCGGTGCAGCGCTGGAAGCTGCTGATAGACCAAGCCACGGGCGCAGAACTGGGCCGTGCGCTGGACGCTCCGTTAGACCGTTATGCACCCGGCACGCAGGGGCTGGAAGGCTTTGCCCACACACCCTGGAAAGCGTCCTGGCGCGTCAGCCTGGGCGTCGAAGTGGAAGGCGAAATGCTGGACCTGGCGCCGCTGCTGGCCGACCTGTTCAAGCAAGACCGTCGCTGGCTGAATGCGACCGAGCTGGCGCTGATGGACGACGACACGCTGGTGGTGTTGCGCGGGCCCGGGGGCAAGCGCATCGAAGCGCGCGCCGGGCCGCTGAAGGCCATTGCGAGCGCCATGCTTGACTTGCTGACCGACCCGCGGCGCAAGCCCGGGCCCATCACGCTGACGGCCTGGGAGGCGCAAAACGTCGAAGCGCTGCGGCTTTCGTTGCTGGACACACAGGCCACGCGCGCGGGTGAACATGGCCGCTGGCAACTGCAGGGCGACGCCGGCCTGGCCGCGCTGGCAAGCCGCCTGCGCGCCGCCGGCAGCCCGCCCGATGTGGCCGCGCCAGCGGGGCTGCTGCTGACGCTGCGGCCCTATCAATTGCACGGTGTGGCCTGGCTGCAATACCTGCGCGCGCAAAACCTGGCCGGCATCCTGGCCGACGACATGGGGTTGGGCAAAACCGCCCAGGTGCTGGCCCATCTGTTGATTGAAAAACACGCTGGCCGGCTGGATGCACCGGCGCTGGTGGTGCTGCCCACGTCGCTGATTGCCAACTGGCAGAGCGAAGCCGCACGCCACGCGCCGGGGCTGCGCGTGTTGACGCTGCAAGGCGCCACGCGGGCGCGCGACTTTGCGCGCATCAGCGAACACGACATGGTCTTCACCACCTACCCGCTGCTGTGGCGCGACATCGCCGTGCTGCAAGCGCAAACCTGGCATCTGCTGGTGCTGGACGAAGCGCAACTGGCCAAGAACGCCGGCAGCCGCGCGGCCGCTGCTTTGCGCCGCCTGAACGCCCGCCACCGCCTGTGCGTGACCGGCACGCCGTTGGAAAACCACCTGGGCGAGTTGTGGGCGCATTTCGATTTGCTGATGCCGGGTTTCCTGGGCGATGCGCGCAGTTTCCAGCGCCTGTGGCGCAAGCCGATCGAGGGCAACGGCGAAACGCTGCGGGCTGAATTGCTGGCGCGCCGTGTGCGGCCTTTCATCCTGCGCCGCAAGAAAGAAGACGTGGCGCCCGAGCTGCCGTTGCTGAGCGAAGTGCTGCGCCGCGTGCCATTGCTGGGCCAGCAGCGGGCGCTGTACGAAAGCGTGCGGGTGGCCGCTGACGAGCAGGTGCGCAAAGCACTCGCGCGCCAGGGTTTTGAAGGTGCACAGATAGCGGTGCTGGACGCCCTGCTGAAGCTGCGCCAGGTGTGCTGCGACCCGCGTCTGGTGAAAGGCGCCAAGACCCCGGCCACGATGGAGGCCGCGAAGATGGAACTGCTGTTGCAGATGCTGCCAGAGCTGGTCGACGAAGGCCGCCGCGTGCTGGTGTTTTCGCAGTTCACCGAGATGCTGGCGCTGGTGCAGAAAGAACTGCTGGCGCTGTCACCGCCGCTGCCTTTTCTGATGCTGACCGGCGACACGCCACCGGCCCAGCGCGGCGCCTTGGTGGCCCAGTTTCAGGCCGGTGCCGTGCCGGTGCTGCTGGCCAGCCTGAAGGCCGGCGGCGTGGGCCTGAACCTGACGGCGGCCGACACCGTCATCCACCTTGACCCGTGGTGGAACCCGGCGGTGGAAGCGCAAGCCACGGCGCGCGCGCACCGCATCGGCCAGCACAAGCCCGTTTTTGTCTATAAATTGCTCGCGCAAGGCAGCATCGAAGAACGCATGATGGCCTTGCAGGCACGCAAGGCCGCACTGGCCGAAGGTGTGCTGGGGCAGGACGCGGCGCTGTCGCCGAAGTTCAGCGCGGCCGATTTGCAAGGGCTGCTGGCACCGCTGCAAGACCCGGCTTGATGTAGAAAGGCGGCATGCGCAGCAACGGCAACAGCAACGGCAACGGCAACGGTAACGTCAACGGCAGCAACAGCGGCGGCTTGGTCTATGCCACCGACAGCGGGCGCATGTGCCCCGTGTGCCGCCAGCCGCAAGCCGCTTGCTTGTGCAAGCAGGCCGCGAAGGCGCTGCCTGCGGGCGATGGCGTGGCCCGCGTCACGCGCGAGAAACAAGGCCGCGGCGGCAAGACGGTGACGGTGGTGCGCGGCCTGCCCCTGGCGGCTGACGCGCTGGCCTTGCTGGGCAAGCGCTTGCGTGCGGCTTGCGGGGCCGGTGGCACGGCCAAGGAAGGTGTGCTGGAAGTGCAGGGCGACCACGCGGAGCGGGTCGTCGCGTGGCTGCTGGCCGAAGGTTTGAAGGCCAAGCGGGCGGGGGGTTGATGCGGTCTTGCGCCGCCAACGTAGCGCCCAGGTACCGGCTCCGTTGGGTCAGCGCAGCAAGGTCACCGGCACCGCCAGACCCAGGCGTTTTGCCTTGGTGTTCAGCGCGCGGTCGAAGGTCAGAAACTCAGATGCCCGCGTGCTTCGCGCCACATGCAAGGCGTCTGCAAAATCCAGCCCATTGCTGTAAGTCGCAAGCGCGGTCAGCACCGCGTCGCGGTCTTCCAGCGTCACATGTTCCAGCCCCGCCAGCGCCAACAGCACGCGTTGGATGTCGGCCCGCGGCAGGCCGTAAAAGCCGCGCATCACCCATTCGAATTCCAGCAGCACCGTCAGCGGTACAAAGGCCCGGCCTGACATGGCGGCCACCGCCGCCGGGCGCTGTTTGGCGGCTTGCGCGTCTTGTGCGTCGTCGATGAAAAAGCGCGCCAGGACGTTGGTGTCCAGGGCCTTCATGCTTTGCCGTTGTTCTTGCTCGTTTGCGTGGTCGTGGGCTTGAAGGCAGGCTCGCGCGCCAACAGCGATGCAGCATCGAAATCTTCCAGCCGGCCTGGCGTGCTGCGCAGCGGCGCCTTGACCATGCCGGCCAGTGCGCCCAGGTCGGCCTTGGCCACCTGGCGCAGCACGCGCAGTTTCAGGCCGTCGGCTTCTTCCAGCACTTCCAGCCTGGCGCCAGCGCCCATGCCGAAGCGCCGCCGCAGGGCTGCGGGCAGCACAACCTGGCCTTTGGACGAAACGAGCAAGTTGGACATGGCGTTGCTTTCTGTCAAACAGTCCGCATCATAGCTTGGCTTACTTGGTAAGGCAAAGTGTGCCGTGCCGCGTGCCTTCTTCAGCCTTTGCCTTTGCCCGTGCCTTTGCCGCGCGTTTTGGCATTCGTCAGCGCTGCATACAAAGCCACAAACTCCAGCGTCAGCTTGTGGCGCGCGTCGAGCTCGATCATCGGCCGCGCAAGTTCGTGGCTTTCCTTGACCTTCACGCTGGCGCTCAGATAGGGCTGCAACACCGGCAGGCCTTCGTCGACCAACTCTTGCACCGTGCGTTGCGGCAGGCTGGCGCGGGCCTGGAACTGGTTGACGACGATGCCTTCGACGACCAGTTCGGGGTTGTGGTCGGCCTGGATTTCTTTCACGCTGTCGAGCAAGCTGTACAGCGCACGGCGCGAGAAATCGTCGCAGTCAAAAGGGATCAAACAGCCTTGCGCGGCGATCAAGGCCGAGCGTGTGTAGAAATTCAAGGCCGGCGGTGTGTCTATCCACACCTGGTCGTAGTCGGCGTCCAGCTCGGCCAGCGCGTCGCGCAGTTTGTAGATTTTGTAGCGGCTTTCCAGCTTGCTGTGCAGTTCTTCCAGCGCCGCGCCAGCGGGCACCACATGCAGCTTGGGCCACGGCGTGGCTACGGCGAAATCACCGAGCTTGGGGGCGCGGATGCTGAACTTCAGCGTGCTTTCGAAAAAGCCCGCGGCGCCGGGTGCTTCGGCATGTTCGCCATCGGCACTTTCGCCCAGCAAGTAGCGGCTGGTGTTGCCTTGCGGGTCGAGGTCGATGACCAGCGTGCGCTGGCCGCTGTGGGCCGCAATGGCCGCCAGGTTGCAGGCGATGGTGGATTTGCCCACGCCACCTTTCTGGTTGAAAACAACGCGCCGCATCGGGGGTCTTTCGCTGGGTTGGTCAGCCGCTATTGTGCAGCGCAACATGAGCCGGGCGCGGCGGGCGCTGTCCCTAAAATGCGGCCATGAACGCACCCGCGCCAGCCACCGTCCCAGACAGCGAACCCGCCGTCGAAGCCATCCACGAACCGCGCCTGTGGTGCGACTATGGATGGACGGCCCGCGTTATCAAGAACAACGACGACGAAGGCTGGGCCGTGGAGATGACGCGCCTGGGCGAAGCCGAGCCCGCACTCACCGGCCCGTGGACCATGGGCCGCGACAAGAAAAACCCCAAGCCGCTGGACACGAACGCGTTTCACACGCTGGTGAAAACCGCATCGGAAGTGGTGCGCCGGCACGAACAGGCGCAACACGCGCTGTACCACCGCCAGGTGTTTGTTCAGGCCGATGCGGGCCGCATCAGCGTGACGCTGGACATCTTGCCCGATGAAGACGACCCGCATGCGTTCCTGGCTGCGGCAGATGCCGATGGCAACGAGCTGGCACGCTTTCGCGTGGCCGCGAACTTCAAATTCAACGCCAGCAGCGCCGCGGCCTGGGTGGAAGGTGGCTGTCGCAAGCCGGCATAACGTACAAAAGACACGGCCTTCAGCCCACGCCCGGCCCTTCCAGTTCCAGCGCCGTCAGCCACAGCCGGGTGTCGAATTCCAACTGGTGGTAGTCGCTTTCCATGTGCGCACACAGCGCGTAGAAAGCCTTGTCGTGTGCACGTTCGCGCAGGTGCGCCAATTCGTGTACGACGATCATGCGCAACATCGCTGCGGGCGCCTGTTTGAACAGGCTGGCGATGCGGATTTCGCGCTTGGCCTTGAGTTGCCCGCCCTGCACGCGCGACACCGCGGTGTGTGTGCCCAGGGCGTTGTGCACGACGTGCAGCTTGGGGTCGTAAGCCACCTTGGCCAGCGGCGGCGCGCTGCGCAGGTGGCGGGCCTTCAAGTCCTGCACATAGGCGATCAGCAGCTTGTCGCTGCGCACCGTGTGTGTCTCAGGGTGGCGCTGACGCAGCAGCGCATGCAGGCCACGCTGCGCCACCAGCGTGTGTACGCGTGCCAGCGTCTCGGCCGGGTAGCCTTGCAGATAGGGCAGGGCTGGCGGCGAAGCCAGCGCCGCAGCCGCTGACAACAAACCCGTCATCGCCGTCACTGCCGTCACTGCCGTCACGGCCGTCATCGCTTTTTGCGCACCTGGGCCAGCGGGCGCTTGCCCTTCAGTTGGCGTTCAATGCCGTCGTTCAGGCTGCTGCGCAAAGCCAGCACGGCTTCCAGGTGGCCGTAGACGCCCTCGAACCGCAAGTCCAGCCACAGCCACAGTGTGCAGGCGCGCAGTGCTTGCTCCATGCGCTCCAGCCGGCTGTGGCCGTCTACCTGGTCGAGGAACCACGGCTTGCCGGCGTGGCCGGTGTGGGCGTGGCTGCTGCTCCAGTCCAGAAAGGCTTGCACCTGGCCTTCGGTGCGCGTGTCCACCGGCGCCTGGGCATAGATGAAGCGCTCTTTCAGCGTCAGCCGCGCGGCGCTCTGGTCCAGTTGCTCGGCCAATTCCAGCATCTGTTCCAGCTCGGCGACCTGGAAGTGCGCGTCGTCCAGCTTCAGCTGTTCCATGAACACCCCCAGCACCTCGCGCAGCTTGGTCTTTTGCAGCCTGGCCGAGATGGTGTCGACATGCCAGCCGTTGGGCGCCACCGGAGCCTTGAAATCGGCAGGGGCTTGCGGCGGCCGCGCCAGCAATTCCTTCAACACCCGCAGCGCGGTCGGTTCGGCTTCCAACAGCACGCCGACAAAGCCTTCTTCGTGAATGCCGTAGCGCCCGGCGCGGCCAGCGATCTGGTGCACCTCTGATTCGTCCAGCCGGCGGTCGGCCACGCCGTCGAACTTGGTCAGGGTGCTGAACAGCACGCGTTGAATGGGCAGGTTCAAGCCCATGCCGATGGCGTCTGTGGCCACCAGGATGTGGCTGGTGCCGCTGGCAAAACGCTCGGCTTCGCGCTTGCGCACCTCGGGGGGTAGGGCGCCGTAGATCACGCTCACCGGGTGGCCGGCGGCGGCGATCTGGTCGCGCAGCATCAGCACGTCGCGGCGGCTGAAGGCCACCACCGCATCACCCAGTTTCAGCGCTGCCACAGGCACCGCTTGGGCCAGCGTCTGCACATGCTGCTTGCGCGCAAATTCACGCACCGTACAAGCTTCACCGCACAGGCCCAGCAGGTTTTCTATCGCCGGTATCGCATAGCTGCTGCAGATGATGATGACCTCACGCGCCGGCACCGCCACGATGGCCTGCGTCCAGGCCCAGCCGCGCGATTTGTCGAAAATCATCTGCGCTTCGTCTATCACCGCCACGTCGATGACGGTGTTGGTGGCCACCATCTCTATCGTGCTGCTGACCACGCGCGCGCCGTCGGCAGGCTGGTTTTCTTCGCCGGTCAGCAGTGAACACGGCACGCCGCGGCCCACCAGACGGTCGCGGCCTTCAAGTGCCAAAAGGCGCAGCGGGGCCAGGTAGGCGCCGTCCAAAGCCTGCGCCAGGCGCTCGAATGCGGCGTGCGTCTTGCCGCTGTTCGGCGGGCCGACGTACAGCGTGACGGTGCGCTGCAGACGCCGTGCTTTTTGGAAGGTATCCGGGTAGCCCTGGAAAGCGAGTTCGGTGTTCAGGCCGTCCAGCGTGTCCAGCTCTGTGACGCGGTGGGCCCAGCGTTCCTGGGCGCGCTGGCAGGCGGCCATCAAGCCCGCCAGCGGCTGCGGCGTGGCGCATTCTGCCGCCAACGCGGGCAGCAGGCTGGCCAGGTGGGCGGGCTTGAAAGCACGGCTGCGGGCCAGCAGGTCTTCCATGTGGGCGATCAATTCCGCGGCATGCGGGTAGGCCGGCGGCACGCCCAGTGCGGCGCGCAGGGCGGCTTCGTCACCATCGCGGTGGAAGGCCCACACCGCATCGGCAGCCACCTGCATGCGGAAGATCACCGGCACCTGCCAGCCGGGCTCGGAAAGGCGCAAGGCGTGGCTGATGAGGCGCGTCCACACGCCGGCCTGGCGCGCCACGCCCAGGGCTTGCAACACACCACTGCGTTGCAGCATTAGCGCGCGGGCTTCGGGGCCTGTGGCGGTGTTGGGGAAGGTCAAGGCCATCGCGTCCAGGTGCGCCAGCGCGGCGTCCATCAGCGCCGGTTCTATCCAGCGGCTGGGGCGTTGCCCGGCCACGGCTTTTTGCAGCAGCACCAGGCCCAGCTTGTCCAGGTGGTCTTCGAAGCCCTTGCTGTTTTCAGGAAGGTAGTCGGCCGGCTTGACCACCTGCGGCAGGCTGAAGGCGGCCTGGCGTATGCGGGCCAGTTGCTCTTTGCCGATGTGCGGCGGCAGGCGCTGCGCGTGGCGGGGGGTGGGCAGGCTCAGGGGCATGAAGGGCGGGGGCAGGGAAGTGGATGTCAAGCCCCGATAATCGCCCATGACCAGCCCCGACCTCATTTCCCCGCTCATTTCCCCATTCATTTCCCCGCCCACTCCGGCAGTTCCCACCACCGATTTCAGCAGCCTGCCGCTGCCCCCGCACACCCTGCAAAACCTGGCCCGCCTGGGCTACACGGCGATGACGCCGATACAGGCCGCCACACTGCCTTCGAGCCTGGCCGGCCACGATCTCATCGCCCAGGCCAAGACCGGCAGCGGCAAGACGGCGGCCTTTGCACTGGCGCTGCTGGCCAACCTGAACATCCGCCGTTTTGCCGTGCAGTCACTCGTGCTGTGCCCCACGCGCGAACTGGCCGACCAGGTCACGCAGGAGGTACGCCGCCTGGCCGCTGCTGAAGACAACATCAAGGTGCTGACGCTGTGCGGCGGCAGCACGATGCGAGGGCAACTGGCCAGCCTGGAGCATGGCGCGCATGTGGTGGTGGGCACGCCGGGCCGCATCATGGACCACCTGGAACGCGCCAGCCTGGACCTGTCGGCGCTGAATACGTTGGTGCTGGACGAAGCCGACCGCATGCTGGACATGGGTTTTTTCGACGACATGGCCACCGTCATCAAACAATGCCCCAAGCAACGCCAGACGCTGCTGTTTTCTGCCACCTACCCCGAAGGCCCCGACGTCGGCATCCTGAAGATCAGCGCCGCTTTCATGCGTGAACCCAAAGAGGTGAAGCTGACCGAAACCCCCAAGGCGACGCAGATACGCCAGCGCTTTTTCGAGGTCAAAGAAGAAGAACGCCTGCACGCCGTGGGCTTGTTGCTAAACCACTACCGGCCCGTCAGCACGCTGGCCTTTTGCAACACCAAACAACAGTGCCGTGACCTGGTGGACGTGCTGCAAGGGCAAGGCTTCAAAGCGCTGGAATTGCATGGTGATCTTGAACAGCGCGACCGCGACCAGGTGCTAATTCAATTCACGCAGCGCAGCGCCAGCGTGCTGGTGGCCACCGACATCGCCGCGCGCGGGCTGGACATTGCCGAACTGGAAGCGGTCATCAATGTGGACGTGACGCCCGACGTGGCCACGCACACGCACCGCATCGGCCGCACCGGCCGCATGGGCGTTGCAGGCACCGCCGAAGGCTGGGCTTTCACGCTGGTCAGTGTCGATGAGATGGGGCGGGTGGGCGCGATCGAGAAGGCGGGTGGTTTTGTCTCGGTGTGGCAGCCGCTGGGGGATCTCAAACCCACCGGCAAGGGGCCGTTGCTGCCACCGATGCAGACCCTGCAAATCCTGGGTGGCCGCAAGGAAAAAATACGCGCTGGCGACGTGCTGGGCGCGCTGACCAAGGAAATGGGTTTTGCCGCGGCGATGGTCGGCAAGATCAGCGTCAACGACTTTTCAACCTATGTGGCGGTGGACCGCAGCATCGCGCCAGCAGCGCTGCGCAAGCTGAACAACGGCAAGGTCAAGGGCAAGGTGGTGAAGGTGCGGTTGCTGGACGGTGAACCCACCGGCTGAGGCCGCTTCAACGCCCCTGGGCTTGCCCTTTGCGCGCCGCCTTGTCCAAAAGCGCCATACCGCGCGCAGCCTTTCCCGCGCCACTGGCAGCGCGCAGCTTGAAGCGTGTTTCAGCATCAAAGTCGGCCAACATCAAGGTGGCCATTTCGTCCAGCATGCGGTTCAGCGTGGTGCCGCGGCTTTGTGCCAGGGCGCGCAAGCGCTCATGTTTGTCGTCGGGCAGACGCAGGGTCATGGCAGCCATGTGTTGATCTCCTTCATGAAGTCCAGCGGGTCCAGCATGCGCAGACCCGGAAATTGAAGCTCACCCCTGGCCACGTCGCGCAGGTTGCGTGTGATCACAAAACTCGCGTTGCCGGCCACAGCCAGCTCGATCAGGTGGTTGTCGGCCTCGTCGGGGAGCTTCGGGCACCAGCCGAAGTACACGCGCGTCCAGATGCAGACACTGGCAAAGATATCCAGCAATTCCTGCCGTTCGCTGGCCGACAAGGGTGATGTCTGCCACAGCGCCGCGCGGCCCAGCACATCTTCGTATTCGGCGAACAGCGCGGCACCCATCAGGGGCAGACAGCGCCCCGCCAGGCAGGCGCGCCAAACGTCATTCGCCGGGCCACTGCCCAGGCAGGCTGAAACGAAGACATTGGTGTCTACAACCACGCGTTGACTCACGTCAGAATGGTATCAAATTTGACACCAAATTGCGGGGATGACATTGGGAAGCATCGGAACCTGAGCCCTTTGGCCGAATGAAGTTGCGTAAGCCCATGTAGACGCCAGTGCGCGTCTGCCGCCCCGCCCACCGGCGGGCGCGCACGGCTCACTCAATTTCCTTTCGGAGAATTCCATGAAGCTCAAGCTCCTCAGCGTGTTGGTAGGTGGTGTGTTGGCCCTGAACGCCGGTTTTGCGTCGGCGCAGGAAGCCTTGACGCCCGCCGTCATCGAACAAATGAACCTGGTCAACAAGCTCATCGCCCTGGGCGATGCGCGCAAGGACCCGATCCTGCTGCTGGCCGCCGCCAGCCTGCAAAAGAGCATGGGCGAAGGCACCACGCTGCCGGCCAGGGGCATGGGCGCCGACGACGTGCTGACGCGCGCCAAGTCTTTCGCCGTCGGCCGCCCCGATCTGATCGGCGTGGCCGATGAACTGTCTACCGTGAAGCCCAAGGCGCAGTGGCGCATCGACGCGGTGTCGGGGCGTTCGACCTACCGCAACTGATGCAGCCCGACCGCCGGCTCAGCCGGCGGTCATCAACGCCTGTTCGATACGCCGCCGTGCCACGCGGGTCTTGGGCACCGGCATGTCGAACCACTGCCGCACATCTTCGTCAAGCCCGATGCCGTGCATGAAGTTGTACAGCGCCTTTTTCAGGCCCACACCCAGCGCATCGTGGTCGGTGCCGGTGGGGTCGGTGAAGGCGACATCGTTCTTGGCGAAAGTCACGTCGGGCAGCGGCAGCAGGCTTACGCCGTAAGCCGCCGGGTCTTGGCCCACGGGTGAATGCACGGTACAGGCGAAGCGGTGCCAGAAACCGCTTTGAATGCAGCCCGCCGCAAACAGTTGGCGCACCAGCTCCAGCGCGTCGACGGTGTCTTGCACGGTCTGCGTCGGGAAGCCGTACATCAGGTAGGCGTGGACCAGAATGCCGGCGTCGGCAAAGCCCTTGGTGACACGCGCCACCTGGTCTACCGACACGCCTTTTTTCATCAGCGTCAGCAGCCGGTCTGAAGCCACTTCCAGCCCGCCACTGATGGCGATGCAGCCGCTGTCGGCCAGCTGCTGGCACAGCGCCGGCGTGAAGGTTTTCTCGAAGCGGATGTTGCCCCACCAGCTGATGGCGATGTCGCGCTTTTGAATCTCGGCGGCGAGTGCCTTCAAAGACTTTGGCGGCGCGGCCTCGTCAACGAAGTGAAAGCCCGTCTGCCCGGTTTCGGCGACGATGGTCTCGATGCGGTCGCACAGCGTGGTGGCTGTGGCCGCGTCGTAGCGCGCGATGTAGTCCAGGCTGACATCGCAGAAGCTGCACTTCTTCCAGTAGCAGCCATGGGCCACCGTCAGCTTGTTCCAGCGGCCGTCGCTCCACAGCCTGTGCATGGGGTTGAGCATGTCCAGCAGCGACAGGTATTTGTGCAGCGGCAGGCCGTCCCAGGTGGGTGTGCCGACGTCGTCGAAGGGCACCTCGGGTTCGATGAAATTGGTGTAACGCACGGCGCCTTCGACGCGCGAGTAGGTGCGCACCAGGCGTGTGGCTGAACGCTTGCCCGCCAGATGATCCAGCAGCGCCAGCAGCGGCTTCTCGCCGGCGTCCAGCGTGACGAAATTGAAGAAGTCAAAGACCCGCGGCTCCTTCAATTCACGCAGTTCGGTATTGACATAACCCCCACCCAGCACGGTGACGATGGCCGGGTTGTGCGCCTTGATGGTCTGCGCGATGCGAAAGGCCGCATACACAGCGCCGGGGAAGGGCACCGACAGCAGCACGGTGGTGGGCTGGTGTTCTTGCAACGTGGCCAGGGTCAACGCTTGCAGCGTGCTGTCCACCAGATTGGGCGGTGCCGCCAAGGCCTGCGCCAGCGGCTCGAAACTGGGCTGGCTGAGCGCCAGGCTTTCGGCGTAGCGCACAAACTCGAAGCGCGGGTCTACCCCTTCACGCAGCACGTCGGCAATGTCGTTCAGGTACAGCGTGGCGATGTGCCGTGCGCGGTCGTTCACACCCAAAGCGCCAAAGGCCCATGCCAGCGGGTCGCCGCCGTCGTCATCGACATACACATCCAGCGACGCAAACCGCGGCCCCTCGGGCAGGAAGCTGCGGCTGGCAATGCGGTGGGCGAGGGTGGCGTCGTGGCCTTGCAGAAAAGCCAGCGTGGCCGGCAGCGTGGCCAGGTAGGTGGGAAAGTGTTCGGCAAAGGCCTGCACCAAGCCGCTGGCTGCAGGCAGCGCGGCGATGACATTGCGCAGCGCCAGCAGACCTTCGCGCGACAGCAGCTGGAGGATCAAGCCCAGCGCCAGGTCGGCCTGCACCGCGTGCACGCCGCGCGAGCGCAGGAAGCCCGTCAGGTAGGCGGTGGACGGGTAGGGCGTGTTGAGTTGCGTCATCGGCGGGATGAGGCTGAGCACGCGGTGGGCAACGGGGGTCATGGGCAGCGGGTGATAGGCCACAGGCGGTGGCGCTGCCATTGTCCCGCGCGCCTGGACGCGCGCTCTTGCAGGCGCGCTTTCACACGCGCGCTTTTACACGCGCTCCTGCGCGCTGTTCGATGCCCTCGAAGAAGCGCAGCGTGGCGCCGGCACCGCGTTCCTGGCGCACCCGCACGAACCACGCCGGGCTGAACCAGGCTTGGGCGCCGGCACGTTAGCGCCAGTCATGCAGGCCGGCGAAATCGCCGGCAGGCCCACCGAAACAGCAGGCCCCTGTGCGCTTGGGCAAGGCCAGGCGCAGGGCCATCACAACGCGGGCGCTGGGCCGCGTGCGGTGCGCCGCGTCAGTAGCTGCAGCGCGGCCTTGATGGCCGCGTTGCCGCGTTGCCCCCTTGCCCCCTTGCCCTGCGCGGCCTGCGCAGCGTGCGCGCAGTGGCTTGCCCGTGGCCCGCCACTACCCCTGCAAACCCCCCTGCAAACCGCAAGCACAAGCGCTGCCGCGGCGCGGTACGCTTGTTCATGGACGACACCCCCCAGCCCGCCGTATCCACCCCCACCCCCCCGGCCAGCGGGCGCGCGCCGCGTGAACCGCTGCGCCTGCACATGCCGGTGAATGTGCGCAGCGCATCGCTGGCCGTGCTGGCGGTGCTGGCCTGCCTGTGGGCCTTGCATGTGGCCAGCGCCGTCATCATGCCGCTGCTGCTGGGCCTGACCTTCAGCTACGCGCTCAGCCCCGTGGTTGACAAGCTGGAACGCTGGCACTGGCCGCGCGCGCTGAGCGCTGCGCTGCTGCTGGCGCTGATCGGCGCCGGCGTGGGCTGGACGGCCTACACGCTCAGTGACGACGCCACGTCGCTGGTTGAATCCTTGCCCGCAGCCACGCAGAAACTGCGCGATGCCGTACGTGCCCAGCGCGGACGTTCAGAAACCACGATCGACAAGGTGCAGCGTGCCGCCGCGCAGCTGGAACTGGCGGCCCAGGAAGGTGGCGCGGCACCGCCGCCGGCGGCACGCGGCGTGACCCGCGTCAGCATCGAACGCAACCGTTTTGATATCAAGGACTACCTGTGGACGGGCACGCTGGGCGTGGCGGCTTCGGTGGCGCAGGCGGTGGTGGTGGTCTTCATCACTTTCTTCCTGCTTGCTTCGGGCAACACCTTCCGCCGCAAGCTGGTGAAGATTGCCGGGCCGCGCTTTGCGCAAAAGCGCATCACCGTGCAGGTGCTGGACGAGATCACGGCGCAGATACGCATCTACCTGCTGGTGCAACTGGGCACCAGTGCGCTGGTGGGCGTGGTCACCGGCCTGGGTTTCTGGGCCATCGGCCTGGAACACGCGGCGGTGTGGGGCGTGGTGGCCTGTGTGCTGAACTTCGTGCCCTACATCGGCACCCTCATCGTCACCGCGGCGTCGGCCATGGTGGCCTTTGTGCAGTTCGGCAACCTGAACATGGTGCTGCTGGTGGCCGGCACCGTGATGTTGGTACACACCATCATCGGCAACCTGCTGACACCCTGGCTGACCAGCCGCACCAACAGCCTGAACCCGATCGTGGTGTTTGTCGGTGTGCTGGCTTTTGGCTGGCTGTGGGGCGCCTGGGGCCTGCTGCTGGGCGTGCCGGTGCTGACCAGCGTAAAGGCGGTGTGCGACCGCGTCGACGAGCTCAAGCCGGTGGGGGAATTGATGGGGGCTTGAGCGGCGGTGAGCGCACTGAAAAACTGCGCGCCGCATCGCGGGTGGCGACAGCGG
Organism: Betaproteobacteria bacterium; assembly: GCA_031371275.1. Lineage (GTDB taxonomy): Bacteria > Pseudomonadota > Gammaproteobacteria > Burkholderiales > Burkholderiaceae_C > Rubrivivax. Next base: position 11,899 of record JANMJI010000090.1, on the reverse strand, counting down.
CAACGCCAGCAACCTCAGTCTCCATGGGTGGGTTCGGGCGCCGAGGCGCGGTGCCCGGCGTAGGCGGCAAAGCCGGGAGCGCTGCGCTGTGCATGGAGCCGAACAGGCCTGCGCTGACGCCATGCTTCGCAAGCAACTGCCATGTCGGCGGAAACGCCGAATCGACCACGTCCGTTTTTGGCCAAGATCACGAATCTTGTGCTCGGAGACAGGCACGCCTCGATGGACTGTCGGCGAAGTTGTCCAAGGTCAAAGTTCACCGCCATCAGGAGCGACGGTGTGGCTTCGCTCTGATCGACCAAGGAGGACAAACCGCCGAATTGCGATGTCTCGGCGAATACCGTTGCAGCACCCGCAGCGGTACTTCATTCAGCCCCGGGAAGACGAGCCTGCGGCGCTGGCCGAACGCATTCAGGGCCGGTCGGTTTTTGATTGCGCGCGTTGCAGTCATGTCGATCTTCGGCGCTATCGGTCTCGATGAAATTTCCGGCTCCAGCGTCTGATTCGACGCGCCGCGCAGGCCGTCGGGGTCGGGGCGAGGGGCTGGGACACGGATGCGCAGGTGGCTGCGTTCATTCGAAAGCCAGTGGCGCTTCGGGTTTGCCTTCGGACTTTGCAGAAGGCGCCACCGCCACCGCCGGCGCCAGCCACTGCCGCAACTGCGCCGCCACCGCCGGGCTGCTGAGCAATTGCATGTGGTTGGTGGCCCGCGCCACCCACTGTCGCCCGGGTGCAAAAGCCAGCCTGCGCGCGGCCTGTTTGTGTTGGCCCAGCGCACTCGCCAGCGGCACCAGGCCGTCGCCCAGCAGGCGGCCTGTCAGTGCTTTTTCGCCGTCACCCAGCGTGGCCGCCACGGTCCAGCAGCGCGGGCCGGTGGGCAGCGGCAGGGGGGCCGTGCCTTCAATGCAGTGGCCGTGGCGCAGGTCGGTGATGCCGGCGCTGCGCACTTTGCCCAAGCGCGCCAAAGGTGCGGCATAGGGCGCTGCGCCCAGCACGGTGTCCAGCCCATGGCCGGCACGTTCCAGCGGCGCGCCGTGGTGCGGGGTGCCCAGAAAGACGACATCGCTGACCGACGCCGGCCAGGCATGACGGGCGGCCTGGCCCTGGTGCAAGGCGCTGCGGGCCACCAGCCCGCCCATGCTGTGCGTCAGCAACACCACGCGCTGCACGGGCACCGGCCACTGGTCCACCAGGCGCTGTAGCAGACCCGCAAATTCAAGCCCGTTGTGCGCGATGGGCAGGCCGGTGTTGTAGTGCAGGTACAGCGGCGTGGCGCCCAGCAGCGGCGCCAGCATCGCGCCGTGGTCGTGGCCCTCACGCAGCCATTGCAGGTCGTTCATGCACAGGCCATGCACCAACACCAGCAGCGTCGAGTTCGCATGCGGAAATCGGGTTGTCAGCGGCGCCCGTTCCAACACCAGCGCGCGGCCATCGCTGCGCAAGGCCATGGCCGTGGCCAGCGGGTTGTGGCTGGCGGCCAGGTGGTCGCCCAGCACGCCGTTCAGCGCCGCCACCAGCGCTTCACGTTCGGGGCTGGGCAGGGCGGCCGGGGCGCCGTCAGAAAGCGCGGGGGTGATGAGGCCCAGCAGCGCGTCCACGGTGCCACCGACCACCCGCGTGACGCCGCGAATGCTCTTGTAGACCAGCCCGGTGATGCCGGTGGTGCGCCCATCCAGCGCCGTGCCCAGGCCCGGCAGGCGGGCAATGCGTTCGTGCATGGCTTCCACCAGGTCGGTCAGGCCAGCGGTGGCATCAAGGGCCAGGCGCGCGGCGCCGCGCAGGTCGGTGCTTTTCATCTTGGGGTATGGCTCCAGGGTGAAGGCATCAAAACAGCCCGGCCGCGATATTCACCGTCAAGGCCAGCACCGTGGTGTTGAAGAAAAACGCCAGCACGCAGTGCAGCGTGCCGACACGCCGCAGCGTGCTGCCGTTGAAGGCCACGTCGGCGGTTTGGCCTGAAGTGCCGATGATGCAGGCGAAGTAAAAGAAGTCGCCGTAACCGGGTTCGTTGCTGCCGGGGAAGAGCAGCACGTCGGGCCGGCCGGCGGCGCGGGCGGCATAGAAATCATGGGCGTAGTTCATCGTGAACAAGGTCTGCGTGAACAGCCATGAGCTGACCACGGTGACCGCGGCCAGCAGCACATGCGACGTTTTTTCGGCCGCCGGCAGGCCTTGCACCGCGGCCAGTTGTGAGGCCACTGCCAGCAGCACGGCCACCGCGGCCACCACCACCATGGCCAGCACCAGCACGCGGCCTTCGCTTTGGCTTAGCGCACGCGCCTGCATCTGCGCCGGCTTGGCACCCCACACCAGGTGCAGCGCCAGGCCCAGGTAGACGCAGGCGCCGACATTCCAGGCCACCAGCGCGCGTGACTGCAGGCCAAGCACACCGCCAGCGGTCAACAACGCCATCACCAACAACCCCAGCACGATGGAAGCCCACAGCCTTGGCCGGGTGCGCAGGATGCGCGTGAAGCGGCTGCCCGCGGCGCTGCGGGGTGGGTGGGGTGGGCCGGGCTTGGCCGAGGTGCGCGACATGCGCCGATTGTTGTGCGCAGCGGCGCCTTAAACTCCGCGGCACAGAAAAATGGGCGGCCGGCATGAAGACCAAGACCGAAACGCGAGCGGGCGCCAGGCCCGGACAGACCGGCGAGCCCGCAAAGCCCGCCAGGCCCGGACAGCCTGGCAAGAGAGCGGCCGCGGCGGCCCGTGACAGCGGCAAGGTGACGCTTGAAATGGTGGCCGCGGCGGCCGCTGTGTCGCCCAGCACGGTGTCGCGCATCCTCAACGGCACGGCCGTGGTGGCCGATGAAAAGCGCGCCGCGGTGGACGAAGCCATCGCGCGCCTGGGCTTTGTGCCCAACCCGGTGGCGCGTGGCCTGGCCGGTGGCCGCACGCTCAGCGTGGGCGTCGTCACGCAGGCCATAGACAGCCCGTTTTATGGCGGCGCTTTGCGCGGCATTGAAGACGAGTTAAGCCGCGCCGGCTACAGCCCGCTGTTTGTCAGCGGCCACTGGAACGCCGCACACGAAGCGCGTTGCATCGAGACCCTGCGCTCGCGCCGCGTCGACGGCATCATCGTGCTGACCGGCCGCCTGAGCGACAACGCACTGGCCGCGCATGCGCAACACCAGCCCATGGTGGTGACCGGCCGCAAGCTGAAGGCGCCGGGTCTGTATGCGCTGCACTTCGACAACTTCGAGGGTGGCCGGCTGGCCACCCACCATTTGCTCAGCCTGGGCCACCGGCGCATCGCCTTCATCAGCGGCGACCCGCGCCACCCCGACGCCAAGGAACGCCTGCGCGGTTACCGCGCTGCCCTGGAAGCCGCGGGCCTGGCGTATGAGCAGGCGCTGGTGGTGCCCGGCCAGTACACCGAAGACAGCGGGCGCATGGCGGTGGAACGCCTGCTGGACAGCCGCGAGGCCTTCACCGCCATCTTCGCCGCCAACGACCAGATGGCCTTTGGTGCCGCGCTGGGCCTGCACCGGCGCAACCTGCATGTGCCGGGTGACGTGTCGCTGGTGGGCTTTGACGACCTGGCCGGCGCGGTGTTTGCAATCCCGCCCTTGAGCACCGTGCACCACCCGGTCTACGAACTGGGGCAGATGGCGGCCACCGCGATGTTGCAGCTGCTGGCCGGCGAGACCCCCACCGTGATGCTGCCGGCGCCGCGTTTCATCGTGCGTGAATCCAGCCGCGGCGCGGCGGTTCGCTGAACCTGCGCGCGGCGCGCCGCCGCGGCGCTGTCGCGCCCTGGCCGCGCCCCTGTCGATAACCCTTGATTGACAGCACGGACTTAGCTCCTTAGAGTCTGAAAGCGCTTTCAAAGCAGCCGCCGATGGCTGACGCTTCGAAGGCGCCCGAACCCAGACCCGCCCGGAGCCGCCGAATGAGCCACGAGGCCAGCACCCCCGCCAGCCGCCCTGCCTGCAACAGGGGCAGCCACCGCGCGCGCCAGCGCCTGGCGGTGCTGCGCGCAGCGTTGTCGGGCGCAGCGCTGTCGTGGGCGGCGCTGTGGCTGGGGCCCGCCGCACAGGCCCAGCAGGTGCTGACCGTGGCCGCCTTTCCGGCCGTCGACGAGATCGTCAAAGCCGCCATTCCGGCCTGGAAACAGCGCCACCCCAACGTCGACATCAAGGTCGTCAGCCGTCAGTTCGCCGACCACCACACGGCCATGACCACGGCCTTGTCGACCAGCTTCTACCTGCCCGATGTGATGGCGCTGGAAGTCGGCTACGTGGGCCGCTTTGCACAGGGCGGCGGGCTCGAAGACCTGGCCAAGTCGCCCTATGACATCCGCCGTTTTGAAGCGCAGTACGTGCCCTATGCGCTGGCCCAGGCCGCCGGCCGCGGTGGCGCCACCGTCGCCGCGCCCACCGACATCGGCCCCGGCACGCTGCTGTGGCGCTCTGACGTGCTGACCAAGGCCGGTGTCAGCGAAACCGAGCTCACCCGTTCATGGGACAGTTATGTCGCCGCCGGTATCAAGATCAAGCAGGCCACGGGTGCGTATCTGCTGGCCCATGCGCGCGACATGAAGGACATCCTCATCCGCACCGGCGTGCAGCCCGGTGAAGGGCTGTACTTCGGCAAAGACAGCCAGGTGCTGGTGACATCACCGCGCTTCGTGCGCGCCTTCGAGCTGGCGCGTGCGGTGCGGCAGAACAAGCTGGACGCGCGCGTCAGCACCTGGTCCAACGAATGGAGCGAAGGCTTCAAACGCGGCACGCTGGCGACACAGATGTCGGGCGCCTGGCTGGCCGGCCATTTGAACAACTGGCTGGCGCCTTCGACCAAGGGCTTGTGGCGCGCATCGCAACTGCCCGAAGGCGCGCATGTGGCCTACGGCGGCACCTTCTTCGCCATTGCCCGCGGCGCGCCTGCAGCGCACAAGCCCCTGGCGTGGGAATTCATCCAGATGATGACGCTGGACCGTGGCCTGCAACTGGCCGCCTTCAAAAGCCAGGACGCCTTCCCGGCGCTGCTCAGCACCTACGACGACGGCTTCTTCGACCAGCCCATCGCCTTCCTGGGCGGCCAGGCTGCGCGCGTGCAGTGGCGCAGCGCGGCGCGCCAGATCACCGCGGTGGGCGTGCACAAACAAGATGCCTTTGCGGCCGAGGTCATAGACACCGAACTGGACAAGGTGCTGGACCACGGCAAGGACATCACCACCGCGCTGGCCGACGCCGCGCGCCTGCTGGAACGCCGCGCCAGGCGCTGATGAAAGCCGAAAGCCGCACCATGAAGCTGCCCGTATTGCTGCGTCGCGTGGTCCACATTCGGCCCGAGCTAACGCCCTATGTGTTGCTCAGCCCGTTTGTCATTTTGTTCATGGTCTTCGGCATGTTCCCGCTGGCCTTTTCGCTGTACCTGGCGTTTCAAAGCTGGGAGCCCACCAGTGGCCTGGCCGCGATGCAGTTCGTGGCCTTTGACAACTTCGCCTTCGCACTGCAAGACGAATGGTTTTGGAAGAGCCTGAAAAACACCGCCTGGCTGGCCGTGGCCTCGGGTGTGCCGCAGCACCTGGTGGCCATTCCCCTGGCGGTCTTCATACACACCAGCTTCAAGCGCCTGCGCAATGGCGTGGTGGGCGCCTATTTCCTGCCCTACATCACCAGCACGGTGGCCATTGCGATCATGTTCAGCAGCTTGTTCAGCAAAGACTTCGGCTTGGTGAACCTGGGCCTGCACGGGCTGTTCAACACCGAACCGATTGATTGGCTGGGTGCGCCAGAGCACATCAAACCGGCCATCGCGTTGATCGTGTTCTGGCGCTATGTCGGCTTCAACGTGGTGCTGTACCTGGCCGCTCTGCAGACCATCCCGAAAGACCTGTACGAAGCCGCGACGATGGACGGCGCTGGCCGCTTGCAGCAGTTCTTCCACATCACGCTGCCCAGCCTGAAGCCGATGATCTTCTTCGGCGTCACGCTGTCGGTGATTGGCGGCCTGCAGATTTTCGAGGAGCCTTTCATCCTGACCGGCGGCCGTGGTGGTTCAGACCAGTCGGGCATGACGACGGCGATCTACCTCTACCGCATGGCGTTTGACTTCAACGACTTCGGTGCCGCCAGCGCCATGTCGTGGCTGCTGTTCTTCGTCGTCGTGGGTTTGACATGGCTGACCAACCTGGCCTTCAAGCCGAGAACGGCAGGGGGTTAGTCATGAATACCGAACGCCTGGCCCCCTGGGCCGCTTACAGCATCGTCGGCATCGGCTCGCTGGTGATGTTGGCGCCGTTTTATTTCATGTTCGTCTTCGCCACCCATTCACGCACAGAAATCTTCAGCCTGCCGCCGCCGCTGTGGTTTGGCGACGATTTCCTGAACAACCTGAAGATCCTGACCGAACGCATTCCTTTCTGGCGCAACCTGGGCTGGAGCTTGTACGTGGCTTTGTGCAACACCGCGTTGACGCTGCTGTTCTGCAGCATGGGCGGCTACGCCTTTGCCAGCTTCGAGTTCCGCTACAAAAACGCGCTGTTTGCGTTTGTGATGGCCACCATGTTGCTGCCCAGCTTCATGAACATGATTCCGACCTTCATGGTGATGGACGTGCTGGGCTGGATAGACCAGCCGCGTGCGTTGTACATCCCCGGCGCGGCGAGTGCTTTCGGCATTTTCCTGATGCGCCAGTTCGTCGCCACCTCGGTGCCCAAGGATTTGATTGAAGCCGCACGCATGGACGGCTGCAGCGAACTGGGCATTTACTGGCGCATCGTGTTGCCGCTGTTGCGGCCGGCCCTGGGCACGCTGGGCCTCATCACTTTCATTGCCAGCTGGAACAACTTCATCGGCCCGCTGATCGTCATGCGCAGCCCAGAGATGTACACGCTGCCGCTGGCGCTGCGCAGCCTGCAAAGTCCGGTCGACACCGAATGGGGCGCGTTGATGACGGGCTCGGCCATCGCCACCATTCCACTCGTCGTGCTGTTCATGCTGTCTTCACGCCAACTCATCAGCGGTCTGACCGCAGGCGCCGTGAAGTGACGCAAATTTCTTGCTCCCCATGAAGCCAAAAATCAACAACGACGGCCTGCACGGCTTCCCTGCCGACTTTGTCTGGGGCGTGGCCACCAGCGCCTTCCAGATTGAAGGCGCCGCGGCGCTTGACGGCAAAGGCCTGTCGATCTGGGACACCTTCTGCCAACAGCCCGGCAACATCGCCGATGCCAGCCATGGCGATGTGGCTTGTGACCACTACCACCGCTGGCCGCAAGACCTGGACCTCATCGCCAGCCTGGGTGTTGGCGCCTACCGCTTCAGCGTCAGCTGGCCACGCGTGCGCCCCAGCGGCAGCGGCGCGTGGAGCAGCCAGGGTCTGGACTTTTATGAACGCCTGGTCGACGGCCTGCTGCAACGTGGCGTGCAGCCTTACCTGACGCTGCACCACTGGGACCTGCCGCAGGCGTTGCAAGACCAGGGCGGCTGGGCCAACCGCGACACCGTCTACCGCTTCGTCGAATATGCCCTGGGCATGCAGGCGCGGCTGGGCGACCGCGTGGCATCCATCACCACCCACAACGAACCCTGGGTGATGGCCACGCTGGGCCACGAGACCGGCGTCTTCGCGCCCGGCATCAAACACCGTGCCACCGCCATGCAGGTGGCCCACCACCTGTTGCTCAGCCACGGCCTGGCGGTGCAGGCGCTGCGCTTTGAAGGCTGCCGCGCCAAGCTGGGCGTGGTGCTGAACCTGTCGCCGGTGCAAGCGGCCACCGACAGCGAAGCCGACAACACGGCCGCGCGGCTGGAAGACGGCAAGCTGCTGCGCTGGTACATGGACCCGCTGTTCAAAGGCAGCTATCCGCCAGACGTGCTGCACCACCTGGGCGCCGACGCGCCGCAGGTGGCCACTGGCGACATGGAAGACATCGCCACGCCGACCGACTTTCTGGGCCTGAACTACTACTCGCGCTCTGTCGTCAGCGCCGCCGGCCCGTGGGACGTGCGCAGCAGCGGTCGGCCCATCACCGACATGGGCTGGGAGGTCTACCCCGAAGGCCTGACCGAGCTGCTGCTGCGCCTGCACCGCGACTACCCCGTGCCGCCGCTGTTCGTCACCGAAAATGGTGGCGCTTTCAAAGACACGCTGCAAGGGGGCCGCGTGCACGACAGCGGGCGCACCGACTACATCGCCGCGCACATTGCCGCGGTGGGCGAAGCGCTGCGCCAGGGCGTGCCCATGGCCGGCTACATGGTGTGGAGCCTGCTGGACAACTTCGAGTGGGCGTCGGGTTACGCCAAGCGCTTTGGCATCGTGCATGTGGACTACGCCACCCAGCAGCGCACGCTCAAAGACAGCGCGCTGTGGTACCGCAATTTCCTGGCGCAGCAGCGCGCCAGCCACAGCCAACAGGCGGCTTTGCCGACTATGGAAACGGCCAAGCCGTTGGGGGTTTGACATGGGCCAGGTGGTGTTGCGCGGCATTCGCAAAAGCTATGGTGACGTGCACGTCATCAAGGGCATAGACCTTGAAGTCCACGACGGCGAATTCCTCGTCTTCGTGGGGCCCAGTGGCTGCGGCAAGAGCACCACGCTGCGCATGATTGCGGGGCTGGAAAGCATCAGCGCGGGCGAGCTGTTGATAGACGGCCAGCGCGCCAACGAACTGCGCCCGGCCGACCGCGGTACGGCCATGGTGTTTCAGAGTTATGCCCTGTACCCGCACATGACGGTGGCCGACAACATGGGCTTTGCGCTGAAGATGGCCGGCGTGGCCAAGGCCGAGCGCGCGCAGCAGGTGGGCCGCGCCGCTGAGATCTTGCGCATCACCGAACTGCTGGGGCGCTACCCGAAAGAGCTGTCTGGCGGCCAGCGCCAGCGTGTGGCCATTGGCCGCGCCATCGTGCGCAAGCCCAAGGTGTTTCTGTTCGACGAGCCTTTGAGCAACCTGGACGCCGCCTTGCGCGTGAACATGCGCATCGAGCTGGGCCGGCTGCACAAGGAACTGGGCACGACGATGATTTACGTCACCCACGACCAGGTCGAGGCGATGACCATGGGCGACCGCATTGCCGTCTTCCACAAGGGCATTGTCGAACAGCTGGGCGCGCCGATGACGCTGTACAACCGGCCAGCCAACGAGTTTGTCGCCGGCTTCATCGGCGCACCGAAAATCAACCTGGTGGACAAGCCGGGTGACGGTGCTTCCAACGCACACCGCGCGCTGTGGCAGGCGCTGGCCGCCAGCGCACCGGCGCAGGCGCGCCGCGCCGGTTTGCGGCCAGAACACCTGCAGCTGGTGGCGGCCGATCAAGGCATTGCGGCGCGGGTGGAGTTGGCCGAACACCTGGGCGATTCATCCATCATCCATCTGCGCGTGGACGGCGTGGCCGAGTTGCTGAGCGCCAAAGTCGGCGCCGGCCATGACCGGCTGGAAGCCGGCCAGCAGGTCGGCCTGGCGCCCGACGCGGCCTGGGCGCTGGCCTTCGACGCCGAACAAAGGCTGGCCGCCTGAACATGGCTGCACGACCCAGACAAGTCCCTGGCTGGAAGCTCGTCTGGAATGACGAATTCGAAGGCAACGAGATCGACCGCACGAAGTGGGATTTCGACATCGGGAATGGGTTTTATGACTACATAAACCACGCCTGGATAGCCGGCTGGGGCAATCAAGAATTGCAGTACTACACCGACGCGCCGTCCAATGCTTCGGTGCAGGGCGGCAAGCTCACCCTGCGCGCGCTGAAAGAATCACTGCACGGCTGTGGCTACACGTCGGCGCGGCTGAAGACACGCCGGCGCGATGGCACGCCGCTGTTCACCACGCTGTACGGCCGCGTGGAATTCCGTGCCCAGGTGCCGTGGGGCAAGGGGCTGTGGCCGGCGCTGTGGATGCTGCCGCAGCAAGACCTTTACGGCGGCTGGGCGGCCAGCGGCGAGATCGACCTGATGGAAATCGTCGGCGACAAGCCGCACGAGGTGTTGAGCAGCATTCACTTCGGATCGACCTATCCGCAGCGCGAACTCATCACCACCGTATACCCGCTGCCCGCAGGCAGCACGGTGTCTGACTGGCATGTCTACACGGTGGAGTGGGAACCGGGCGAGATACGTTTCTACGTCGATGGCGTGCAGACCCGCAGCCACGACCACTGGTGGAGTTGCAGCAAGCTCAAGAACGGGCAGGGCTTGCAGCCGAAGAAGGCCGGTGATGTGAACCCCTGGCCAGCGCCCTTCGACCAGCCTTTTTACCTGGTGATGAACGTCGCTGTGGGTGGCAACTTCCCGGGCGTGCCCAACGCTGCCACGCGTTTCCCTGCCGAGCTGGTGGTGGACTATGTGCGTGTGTACGACAAGGTGGGCGGCTATGGTGAAGCAAAACCGATTGCCGCCAGCGGCAAGTTCCCGTGGCAAGTCAAAGCGAAAGTTTGAGAGAGCACCCCATGTCCCGACGCAGTTCACCTCCCGACGCAGCGCTGCGCGCCAGCGCCACGCACAGCACCGAACATGGCCAGGGCCGGCATGCGCAACAGCAGGTGCGTTCAGGCGCCGCGCCGCAGGGTGCTGGCATTGACCGCAGCAACTGGTCGCGCAGCGGCACCGAGGTCTGGACGGGCGATGCCCGCGCCACGCTGGCTGCCGACTTCAGCGCCACGCTGCAGCGCGGCGTTCACGGCCTGTGTTTCAGCCCCTACCTGCAAGGCCAGCAGCCGGGCTCGCAGATCAGCCAAGCGCAGATACGCGAACGCCTGGCCATCCTGAAGCCACACACCGGCTGGGTGCGCAGCTTCTCGTGCACCGACGGCCACGAGCAGACGCCGCGCATCGCGCACGAGATGGGCTTGAAGACACTGGTCGGCGCCTGGCTGGGCAGCGACGCCGAAATCAACGAGCGCGAGCTTCATGGCGTGATAGCCGCCGCCCGCGCCGGCCATGCCGACATCGTGGCCGTGGGCAACGAGGTGATGCTGCGCGAAGACCTGAGCGAAGACGACCTGCTGGCCTGTATCGAACGTGTCAAGCAAGCCCTGCCCGGCGTGGCGGTGGGCTATGTCGACGCCTACTTCCTGTTCGAGAAACACCCGCGCATCACCGCCGCCTGTGATGTCGTGATGACCAACTGCTATCCATTCTGGGAAGGCTGCCCGCGCGAACAGGCGCTGGCCTATATGCAGACCATGCTGGCCCGCACGCGCGCCGCAGCAGCGGGCAAGCGCGTGCTCATCAGCGAGACCGGCTGGCCCGACCAGGGCAGCGCTTTCGAAGGCGCGGTGCCATCACGCGAAGGGGCCAGGCAGTACTTTGTGGACTGCTGCCGCTGGGCCCAAGACGAAGGTGTCGAGATCTTCTATTTCTCTGCCTTCGACGAAGCCTGGAAGGTGGGCGCCGAGGGCGATGTCGGTGCCTGCTGGGGTTTGTGGGACAAAGACGGTGTGCTGAAGTTCTGCTGAAACCGATGCCGAACTTACCGAGACTTCCGACAGGAAACGCCATCTGCTACAGCGGCTACCGCGAAGGCCAAAGCCCCAACGACAAGACCTATCCGTCGCTGCACCAGATACGCGAAGACCTGGCCATCCTGGCCCCGCACTGGCCATTGCTGCGCCTGTACGACTGCAGCCCGCATGCCGAACGGGTATTGCAAGTCATCGCAGAAGACGGCCTGCCTTTCCAGGTCATGCTCGGCGCCTATCTGGGCGCCGAAATGAACAACTTCGGCTGCCCCTGGGGCGGCGTCTACAGCGAGGAATCGCTGGCCGCCAGCACGCGCGAAAACGACGCCGAAATCGGCCGGCTGATCACGCTGGCCCAGCGCTACCCGGGCCACCAGATTTCCATGGCCGACGCCGCCTAGGCAACCGACGGCAGGACCCACCACATAGTGCGCGAGCACCGCAGGATCTAAAACGTGCGGCGCGAGTCAGCTCCTGTGCAACAGCCAGTCACC
>JANMJI010000085.1:0-9860 GCA_031371275.1 Betaproteobacteria bacterium | reverse complement strand
CACGCCGCACGCCCTTGCGCGCCAGCATGGTCAACAGGATTTCAAGAAACGGCCGGCCCGCTACCGGCGCCATGGGCTTGGGCAGGTCGGGCACCACCGAACGCAGGCGGGTGCCGAAGCCGCCGGCCAGCACCACCGCATCCATCTCAGACTGGTGGCGTGAACATCGTGCGTTCAACCAGCCCACAAAGGATGTGCCCCATGATGAGGTGGCCTTCCTGAATCTTCGGCGTGTCGGCCGAAGGCGTGGCCAGTACGTGGTCGCACAGTTCGTGCATGGGCCCGCCGCGGTTGCCGGTGAAGCCGATGGTCACCAGGCCCTTGGCGCGCGCCGCTTCCAATGCACGCAGGATGTTGGGGCTTTTGCCCGAGGTGGAATAGACCACCAACACGTCGCCCTTGCGGCCCAGCGCCTGCACCTGGCGTTCGAACAGTTTTTCGTAGCCGTAGTCGTTGCCTATGGCCGTCAGGATCGACGTGTCAGTCGTCAACGCCACCGCCGCCAGGCCGGGCCTGTCGAACATGAAGCGGCTGACGAATTCACCGGCCATGTGCTGGGCATCGGCGGCGCTGCCGCCGTTGCCGGCGAACAGCACTTTGCCGTCGGCGCGAAGGCTGTCGATGACGGCCTGTGCGGCACTGGCCAGCGCTGCGTTCAGCGCGGTGTCGCTGCGCATCAGCGCGGTAATGCGGTGCGCTTCTTCGATCTGTTCTTGGATGTAATGCTGCATCAAAGCCTCCAGGCTTGCGTGCCGTGTTTGGTGAAATGGGCGTTGCTGACTTGCCCGTCGTATTGCCCCAGTGTGCGAATCACGTTCATGCGCTTTTCTGGCGGCACAAAGAACATCATGAAGCCGCCGCCACCGGCGCCCGACACTTTGCCGGCCAGCGCACCGGCTGCGATGGTGGCGTTGTAGATGCCGTCGATGTGTGGGTTGCTCACCGTCTTGGCCGATTGCTTCTTGCTTTCCCAGCCCTGGCGCATGCTGTGCACGATGCCGTTGAAGTCGCCTTTGAGCAGGCATTCCTTCATCACCAGCGCTTCGCGTTTCAGGCCGTGCATGGCTTCGATGGCGGTGGCCGAACCCGATGCCACGCCGCTGCTCTGGTCGGCGATGATGCGCGCCGATTCACGCGACACGCCGGTGTAGAACAGCACCAGCGATGCTTCCAGCTCGCAGATGATCCAGTTCTTCACGCGCAGCGGGTTGATGACGGCGCGGCCATCGGCATAGAACTCCATGAAGTTGAAGCCGCCGAAGGTGGCCGAATACTGGTCTTGCCGGCCGCCGCCCAGGCCGCAGTCCACCCGTTCAATGCGGAAGGCCAGTGTCGCGATGGTGTAGTCGTCCAGCGGCAGGTTCAGCAGTTCGGCGAAGGCCCGAATCATCACCACCACCAGCGTTGATGACGACCCCAGGCCAGAACCTGCGGGCGCGTCGCAGAACGTGGTCAACGCCAGCGGAATGCGCTGGCCGCCGTGGTAGGTGTCGATCATCACGCGGTAGACGGCGCGGTGCAGCTTGAGCGCGCCGTCAAGGGCCAACGCATCGTTCAGCGGCAATTCCAGCGCCTGCTGCTGGTCGCTGGCGGAAAAGCGGATCACGGGCGCTTGCAAGGGCTCGATGACGGCATAGGCGTAGCGGTCGATGGTGGCGTTGAGCACATAGCCGCCGTGTTCGTCGCAATAGGGCGACACGTCGGTGCCGCCACCGGCCAGGCCCAGGCGCAAGGGCGCGCGGGCGCGAATGGCAGACGAGATCATGGTGTCGGGCCCGGGCTGTGGATGGAAGTGAGGGTTGAAGATTGAAGGCCGGTGCGGGCCAGTTCACGCTCGTAAAGCCCCTGGTAGGCCGCCACCATGGCCTGCAGGCTGAAGCGACGCTCTACTTCCAGCCGGCCGGCTGCACCCATCGCCGCGGCCCGCTCGGGTGCTTCGGCCATGCGCACCAGCGCTTGCGCCATGGCATCCACATCGGCCGCGGGCACCACGGCGCCGGTGCGTTCTGCGGCGACCAATTCCGCGTTGCCGCCGACCTGGGTGGCAATCACGGGCAGGCCGCTGGCCATGGCTTCGAGAATGGTGTTGGAGATGCCCTCGGCCAACGAAGGCAGGGCGAAACAATGCAAGCCGCGCATGATATCTGCCACGTCGCTGCGTTCGCCGGGCAGCCAGGCCAGCGCGCCGACACCGGCTTCGTTCAGCAGCGCCTGGCATGGCGCCCGCAAGGGCCCGTCACCCACCACCACGAGCCTTGCGCGGCTGCGCAGGCCGGGTTGCAGTTGCAGCGCGCGCACAAAGGCTTGCGCCAGCAGCGCCGGGTCTTTCACGGCCTGCATGCGGCCCACGCTGCCCACCAGCCAATGCGTGGCCGCATTGAACGGGCAGCCGGCGATGGGCACAGGCATGGGCCCGGCGGGCGCAAACCGTTGTGCATCCACACCGTTGTAAATCTGGCTGATGCGGCCGGGCGCAATGCCCACCTTGTGCACCAGGTAGCTTTCCAGGTCGCGCGACAAAGCCACCCAGCGGTGTACGAAAGGCGCGTACATGCGCCGCACGCGCTGCAGGTGACGGTTGCTGCCGTCCAGGTCATCCACCTCGCGCCCATGTTCACCGTGTATGCGCACAGGCACACGCGCAGCGGCGGCGGCCACCTGCATTTCCAGCGGCCCCAGGTTGCGCGTGTGCACCACCGCCGGCCGCAATTCGCGCAGCAAACGCCACATGCGGGGGTAGAGCTTGAAGCCCTGGCCGGGAGCCTTGTTCAGCGCGATGAATTCAACGTCCGGCCGCTGCACGCGGCTGCGAAAAGCGCTGACCTCTGTCAGCGCCAGCACCGCGTGGCGGTAGGCCTGCTCGGGCATGTGGTTGATGAGATTGGCGAGGCCGTTTTCAAGCCCGCCGGTATCGAAGCGGTGCACCACATGCAGCACCAGCGGGCGCTTGTCCATCATCATCAAGTGCGCATCGCCAGGCACTTCACGCACCCGCACGGCAATGCGTTTACAGCCGCCACACCGAGTAGCCCGCGGCCTTCAGCGCATGCTGATCGAAGGCCGCCTTCACGTCGATGAAAGCGCCGCCAGGCACCAGCTTTTCACCCAGTGCAGCCACCGACATGGCGACGAATTCGCGGTGCGACACCGCCGCCACCACGGCATCAGCGCGCGGCATTTCAGACCACGGCAACAGCGGCACGCCGTATTCGTGCATGGCCTCATCGCTTTCGGCCTGCGGGTCTGTCACGTACACCGCCACGCCATAGCTTTTCAATTCCTTGATGATGTCTATGACCTTGCTGTTGCGCAGGTCGCCGCAGTTTTCCTTGAAGGTCAGGCCCAGCACATTGACCTTCGCGCCGCGCACCACGCTGCCCGCGGCAATCATGTGCTTGATGGTCTGCTCGGCAATGAATTTGCCCATGCCGTCGTTGATGCGCCGGCCGGCCAAGATCACCTGCGGGTGGTAGCCCAGCATGTCGGCCTTGTGCGTCAGGTAATACGGGTCAACGCCAATGCAATGGCCGCCCACCAGGCCTGGCTTGAACTTCAGGAAGTTCCATTTCGTGCCGGCGGCTTCCAGCACTTCACTGGTGTCTATGCCCAGCTTGTCGAAGATGATGGAAAGCTCGTTCATCAACGCAATGTTGAGGTCGCGCTGGGTGTTTTCGATGACCTTGGCGGCTTCGGCAGCCTTGATGGATGTGGCGCGGTGTACGCCGGGCACGATGATCTTTTCGTAGACCTTGGCCACTTTGTCCAGCGTCTCGGGCGTGTCGCCGGAAACGATTTTCAAGATCTTGGTGAGGGTGTGTTCCTTGTCGCCAGGGTTGATGCGCTCGGGGCTGTAGCCGACAAAGAAATCGGTCTTCCACTGCATGCCCGATTCACGTTCCAGCACCGGGATGCACACCTCTTCGGTGGCGCCCGGGTACACCGTGCTTTCATAGACCACGATGGCGCCTTTTTTCATGTGCCGGCCCACGCTGGTGGAAGAACCGATGAGCGGGCGGAAATCGGGAATGTGGGCGTCGTCAACCGGCGTCGGCACGGCGACGATGATGATGTCGGCTTCGGCCAGCATCTGCGGGTCGTCGGTGTAGATGGCGTGGGTTGCGGCCTGCACTTCGGCGTCGGTCAATTCGCGCGAAGGGTCGGTGCCGCGCTGGCAGGCTTGCACCTTGTGCTTGGCGATGTCGAAACCGATGGTGCGCGTTTGCTTGCCGAATTCAACCACCAGGGGCAGGCCCACGTAGCCCAGGCCTATGACTGCAATCGTGTTCACTTCAAAGCTCCAGTTGCGGGTGCGGGCCGTTCAATGGCGGCCACGGGCTGCCACCAGTTGCGCCGTCAGGCCTTCAAGGTTCTGGCCCACAAAGCGGGTCAGCACCGCGTCGGCGGCATCGGTGTTGTTGTTGTCGGCAGCCGGGGTGTAGAAAAACAGCGCCGCGGCGTCGTCGCCGCGCCCCAACAAGCGATCGAACGCCCCTTGCAGTTTGGCGCGCGCGTCGCTGGTGAAAAAGCGCCCACCCACCCAGTAGACCTGCCAGACGCGAAGCCGTTCGGCCCCCGAAGCCCCGGGTGCCGACGCACCGCGCAGCAAGGCCGTGCGCACCGCCAGCGCGCCGCCGCCGGTGCTGACATGGACCGCGCCACTGTTCACCTGGGCCCACAGGGCGTCGGCCACAGGCTCGACCAGACCGTTGCTGGATGTGATGAGTTTTCTGTCGTAGTTCTGGTCGCGGTAATAGGCAATCCACACCCCCACGCGGTCGCCCGCGGCGGCGTAGCTGCGGCTGGCGTTGACGCTGGCATGGCCGAAATTGGGCTGCCATTCTGAGACCGGCGGGGCCGTCGCCACCCA
Organism: Betaproteobacteria bacterium; assembly: GCA_031371275.1. Taxonomy (GTDB): domain Bacteria; phylum Pseudomonadota; class Gammaproteobacteria; order Burkholderiales; family Burkholderiaceae_C; genus Rubrivivax. Next base: position 4,993 of record JANMJI010000085.1, on the reverse strand, counting down.
GGCCGCAGCGGCCTTCTCAGGCAGGGCCAAGACCGGCGGCGGGCCGTTGAATGGGCGGTTCAACTGCCCGTTGCCGGCCTGTGTCGCCAGCAGCAACGCGGTGGCGGCAGCGGCCATCATCCAGCCCCGCCACGGGCCCATGCCGCCGGTGCTTGCCGCGCCGCCATCCAGTGCGGCGGGCACCGGCGCATCGGGTTCGGCCCAGCGCGCACCCAGCATGAACATGACGCCGATGACGATGCCGAAAAAGACCCAGCCGTAGATGATGTGGTCAACCCCCGCGGCCAGCTTGTTGCCCGACAGGTGGCCCAGCATCACGATCAGGTAAGCCCGAAACCAATTCGCCACGATGGGCACCAGCAGCGACACCGCCATGAAGATGGCGCGGCGTTTGGTCGACTGGTAATTCAGATACGCGAACAGCGTGCCGACCATGAACGAAGCGATCAGATAGCGCACACCGCTGCAGGCTTCCACCACCGACCAGTTGCCGGTGGGAATGATGAATTGCAGGCCCTCGCGCAGCACCGGCACGCCCGTGAACTGCAAAGCGGCGACGGTGAAGTTGGCCGTCCACTCCATCATTTCCGGCACCATGAATTCGCCCACCGGCACGGCGAAGAAAGAAAACATCAGCGGAAAGGTCAGGGCTTTGGCGACCTGCAGGCCGAACACCAAAGGCACGGTCAGCACCAGCATCGCGACCAGCGCAAACTGGGTCGCGGCATTCACGCTGGCCAGTTCGGCCAGCAGCCAAAGCAGGGCCACGGCGGCCATCGGCAGCAGCACCCAGGGCGCCGGGCGCGGCGCCAGCACGGCCAGGGTCGCGCGGCGGCGCCAGACCAGCCACAGCACGATCGGCGGCACCAGAAAGGCATGGGCAAAGGTTTCTGAGCGTTCCCAGATGGTGACCATGGCCACCGCGGTTTCGCGGAACAGCAGCAGCACGGCAGCCAGCAGCAGCAGGCCGGGGGCCAGCCTTTGGCATTGCGCAAAAGACCATCGCGCAGAAGAAGACGGGGGCAGCATCAAAGACTCCGGCTGGCAGTGTCAATGCCGAGAAAACCATCCAGCCCGGCCAGGCGCGCGCCCCAGCCGTAGGCCTGCAGCACACGTTCGCGGCCGGCGCGGCCGATGGCTGCGGCGCGTTCGGGTTCGGCCAGCAATTCGGCCACCGCCTGCACGTAGTCCTGGGCTTCGGTGGCCGCCAGCAGGTGAACACCGGCCTGCACGTCCATCGCCGCCACGCAGCTTGAAGCGGCCACCACCGGGCGCGCCATGGCCATGGCTTCCAGCACCTTGTTTTGGATGCCACGCGCCAGGCGCAACGGCGCCACCACAGCCGCGGCATGCTGCACATAGGGCCGCACATCGGGCACTGTTCCGGTGACGCTGACAGCATCGCCCGCCAAGGCCAGCACCGCGGGCGCCGGGCTGCGGCCGACGATATGAAAACGCAGCCTGGGCCAGCGTTGGCGCAGTGCCGGCAAGGCAGCTCGGGCGAACCAGGTCACGGCGTCTACATTCGGCCAGTAGTCCATCGCGCCCATGAAAACCAGCGGTATTTCAGCGGCCGCGTAAGGTGAAGCGCGCACCGCATCGGGCTCGAAATAATCGGCGTCAACGCCGTTGCCCAGCACCCCGGCAGAGGCGGCACTTTCCGGCGCCAGGCCGGCAAAGAGTTCGGCCTCTTTGTCGGTCGCAAACAGCGACCAGCGGGCACGCGCGGCACCGTCACGTTCAACCGTTAGCAGGGTGCGGGCCTCGCGCCGGTAAACCCATGACATGGGCCAGTTGTGCCGCTGGCCGTAGTCGGCCCATTTGGCTGAATCCACGTCGGCGAAGTCGATGGCCATGGGCAGCTTGAAGCCTTCGGCGTATTGCAGCATCGAAGACGAGTAGACCAGCATCGCATCAGCCCGCGCCTGGTCGCGCACGCCCTGCACCCAGGCACGCAAGGCCGGGTCGGCATAAAAGGTGACGGTCAATGGCGCGCCCGTGGCCAGGCCTTTGAGCGCGCGCAGCCTGGCGCTGCGCGGGTTCAGCCGCGACACATGCAACTCTGCACACATGGCGCGCACGGTGGGCAGGTGCTGTTCGTCGTCGGGGTCGTCGATGAAGGTGCCCAGCAGCACGCGGTGCCGCGCGGCCAGGCTTTTCAGCACCTGGTAGGTGTGAATCTTGTCGCCCTTGTTGGGCGGATACGGCAGCCGGTGCGCGAGGAAGAGCACATTCGCCATGGCATCAACCCAGGCTGCGCACGACGAAAGGCCCGAGCCAGTTCGCCACGCCAATCGGCAAGCGCCGCCAGGCCTCAATCATCAGCTTGTATTTGGCATTCGTCGGGTTGTTCTGCGGCACGCGGTCGCGTTTGAGCAGCCGGTATTCGTAATGCAGCGGTGTCGGCTCGAAGCCCCAGTTTTTCTTGAACGCATAAGGCCCGGTGCCAACCTTGCTGCGGCCGTAGTCGAAGACCTTCAGGCCCCGCTGACACGAACGGCGCATCAATTCCCAATACTTGAAGTCATTGGCGGCCAGGTCGCGTGCGGCCCAATCGTCGCCGGCGTAATAGGGCAGCACTTCATCGCGAAAATAAAAGCTCAGCACGCTGGACAGCAATTGGCCATCGGGGCCAAGCACCGTCAGCACTTCGCAGTCTTGGCCAAAGTGCTTTTGCAGGGCTTCGAAGTAACGTTTGGGCAGCGCGGGCGTGCCGTGGCGGTGGACGTTGTCGGCATACAGCGCGAAGAAGCGTTCGACGCCGCCGTCGATCTCGCTCGTCAAGCCGGCCTTGATGCCCTTGCGCACCATCGCCCGCTGCTTGCGCGGTATGGCCAGCATGTTGGCTTCTTCATCGGCCAGGATGGGTTTGCGGAAGGTGACGTAGACCTCTTGCCGCGGCCAGTCTGCGTGCTGGCGCTGCAATTGGCGCAGTTCCAGATGGTCGACACCCAAGGCCCGCGCCAGACGTTCGGCTTCGGCTTCCAGCGCCTGCGCTGCGGCTTCGTCGGCAGACGCCACACCACCGTAGACCGCAAACGGCAAGCTGGTCAGCGACTTGCCGAACAGCAGGCTCTTGACATGCGCCAACGGCAGCACGCCAGTCATGCGGCCTTCGTTGCGCGTGAACAGGAAATAGGTGTCGTGGCCGAACACATCGCGCATCAGGGCCTGCCAGGCGGCGCGGTGAAAAAACGTCGCCTGCGGGCAGGCCAGCACAAATTCATCCCACAGCGCAGCGCCGCGGGCGTCACCGGGGGCCAGACGCTCGATGGTGTGCACGGCGTGGCGGTTCAGGCGGGGCCGCTGACGTTGGGCAGAAAGATCTGGTCCATGCGTCCCCAGCGAAAGTCGCGCATCAGGCTTTGCAGCCGGCCTTCGGTGCGGCCGATGTTGACGTAATGGCGAAAGCGCGTTTTCGCGTCGATGCCCGCAATGCGCGGCTGGTCGACATCAATTTCCCAGGGATGGAAATAGAAGATTGCGGGTTCGCGGTCTTCGCGGTTCACGCGCTTGAGCATCCAGCGGCTCAACGCATAGGGCAGCAAACGAAAGTAGCCGCCGCCGCTGGAAGGCAGGTTGCGCTTGCCCACACGCAGCGTGGTGACGGGTATTTCCAGCAGGCCGGCACCCACGCGGTAAGCAAAGCGCGGTGAATCTGGCATGCCGTAATGGTCGTGCTTGATGGGGTAGATGCTGCTGCTGTAGCGGTAGCCTGCACGGGCCAGTTTGTCGAAGGCCCACAGGTTGCCGGTGCTGATCGAAAAGCTGGGCGCGCGGTAGCCGATGACGGGCGTGCCGCCCAGGTCTTCCAGCAGTGCCTTGGCGCGCTGGATGTCCTGGCTGAAGGCTTCGGGGCTGAGGTCGCTGGCGCGTTCGTGGCCGTAGCCATGGCTGGCCAACTCATGCCCGCCGGCAACGATGTTTCGCACCAGTTGCGGGTAACGCTCGGCAATCCAGCCTAAAGTGAAGAACGTGGCCTTGATGTCGCGTTCGGCCAGCAATTCAAGAATGCGGTCGACATTGCGTTCGACGCGGCATTCGCGCGCGTCCCAGTCCTGGCGCCGAATGTAGGGCGCGAATGCCGAGACCTGGAAATAGTCTTCGACATCGATGGTCAGCGCGTTGGTGATGGCAGGTGCAAGCATGGTGGCCTGCGCATCTTGCAGGCTGCCGGCACGCGGCGCCCGTTCATATGCCACGCCAGCGCCGATCATGTGTCACCGCCGCCGGGCTTTTTCACCGCCGCCACCAGTTTTTGCAGCATCGTCAGCGTCTGCACATTGATGCGCTCCAGGCGCAGCAGGCCGCGTTCCAGGCGCTGCAATTGGTCACCCCGCTGGTCGGCGGCCAGCGCGGCAATCTGCTGGTTCATGCCGTCGACTTCTTCGGCGTTGAGCTTGATCTGGGTCAGGTCCAGATCCAGCACCGCGCCGGCCATGCCGCCGGGCATCAGCGGCTCGCCACGCGCCGTCATCGCGGCCTGGCCGGTGTTGCGCCTGGGCACTTCGTTTTCTTGCTGAAACTCGCGCACCACCTCGGCCACGTCGTCGGCGGTCAGCAGGCTGCGGCCACTCAAAAAACCGGCCAGCAGCAGCCGGTCGCAGACCGCGTTGATGCGCCGTGGAATGCCGCCACTGGCGGCGTAGATGCCTTCAAAAGCAGCCGGCTGGAAGGTCGGCTTGGTGGTCGCGCCGGCGCACTTCAAGCGGTGTTCGATGTAGCGATGGGTCTCTTCGAGGTCGAGCGGCCCGATGTGGCAGGTGGCTGCCACGCGTTGACGAAACTGCTCCATCTCGGGCCGCTGCAAGATCTCGCGGAACTCGGGCTGGCCGACGAGAAAGCTCTGCAACAGCGCCTGGTTGCCAAACTGGAAGTTGGACAACATGCGCAGCTCTTCGACTGCGCGCGCGGTGAGGTTTTGCGCCTCATCGACGATCAACAGGCAGCGCTTGCCCTTGCTGGTCTGGCTGATCAAGAACGCTTCGAGCGT
>JANMJI010000062.1:0-15949 GCA_031371275.1 Betaproteobacteria bacterium | reverse complement strand
GTGCAGGGCATCCTGGGCTACGTGGTGCGCTGGATCGACCAGGGCGTGGGCTGCTCCAAGGTGCCCGACATCCATAACGTCGGCCTGATGGAAGACCGCGCCACGCTGCGCATCAGCAGCCAGCACATCGCCAACTGGCTGTTGCATGGCGTGGTCACGGCCGAACAAGTCAACGCCACCTTCCAGCGCATGGCCGCGGTGGTGGACGGGCAGAACAAGGGCGATGCGCTGTACCAGCCCATGGCCGGGCACTTCGAGACGAGTGCGGCCTACAAGGCGGCGCTGGAGCTGGTGTTCAAAGGGCAGGCGCAGCCCAGTGGGTACACCGAGCCGCTGTTGCACGCGTGGCGGCAGAGGGTGAAGGCTGCGGCAGACTGAGCCACTGTCGATCTTCATTCGGGGGCAGGCCGCCCCCTCACCCAAACAAGTTTCGTGTTACCGCCAGATCACGCAACGCATTCGCCAGTTTCTGCGGTTCCCAGCAGACCTCGAAATGCCAGCGCCCCAACTGCCCCCAGTGGTTGACCGCTGAAACCCAGCGCCTGGCGGCCTGGTGTTTGGCTTCGGTCTCGACCATGGCCTGGCCCTTGACTTCCAGCACCACCTGCAAGCCGTTCGCCAGCCGCACGATGAAGTCCGGCTCATAGACGCGGGGCTGGCCGTAGAACTCATACGGCACGTTCAGTTCAAGGTGGTCGTTGCGCGCGTAGCAAACGAGGGCACCACTCTTGGCCAGCATTTCCAGTTGCGTGGCCGCAGCCTGCTCCCAGGAGTGGGTGTCGGCTGCAACGTAGTTCAGGTGACTGGCCGTTGTCCCTTGCACCGGCTTGACGGTCTTGAAACGCACGCTGGCTGTGCTGGCGATGGGTCGGTAACGGTTCAGGCGCGGCAAGATCGTGGCCTCGCCGCGGGTGTCATCGGGCTCGATCGCATCGCCAAGCAGACTGACCACGCGCATCGCGTAGGTTTGCAAGCCCAGTTCACACGGGTTGCAGCCGTTGAAGTCCACGCGCCGCGCGATGTAAGCCTGCGTGAAGCGCAAGACCTGCGCAAACAGCGTGGCCCGCCCGCTTGAGCGCAAACGTTCGGCCTTGGGCTGCGCCGCTTCAACGAGTTGCCGCACCACCTCGCGGGCGATCTCGAAAGCAATCGTCTGCAGGTGCGTGTTGCGGTAGTACGCATCGCGCGTGACCATGTCAAAGCCGAACCCGGTTTGCGTGCCCGGCGACCCCACCGCGTAACCCACTTGCGGGCGGACGAATGCCGCCGTTGGCGTATCCCAGGGGTTGAGCTTGATGCGCTCCATCGCGTCCACATCGCAGCGCACCAGATGCCGCTGCAGGTCGACAACAAAACCCTCCACCACCGGGAAGCGCATCTCCAGAGCAGCACGCTCAGGCATCGCCAGCACTTCGTGTTTGGGGCGGTCTTCGATGGGCGGCGTCGGCCCGGGCGGCCGGCCCTTGAAAGGAATCAGCGAGAACGGCACACCAAAGATGTCCACGTACTCTTCGGTCAACAGCCCGGTTTGCGGGTCCGGCGTGTAGTCCATGCGCCGCAGGCCACGGCCCACCACCTGCTCGCACAACAACTGGCTGTGAAAGGCGCGCAGGCCCAGGATGTGCGTCACGTTGTTGGCGTCCCAGCCTTCGCTGAGCATGTTGACGCTGACCACGCAGCGCACCTGCTCGCCAGGCGCACCCAACTTGCCCACCGAGGACACGATGCGGCGCAATGCTTCAGCCGCTTCCTTGCGCGTGGCGTTGGGGTCACCGCTCTCGGCGGGGGCCAGCAGGCTGGAGTCGATGCGCAGGGTGCGTTCCTGCCCGGCGGCATTGGCCAGTTCGGGGAAGCCCTGCATGCCGCCGTCGAAGCGCTTCACGGGCTTGGGCTTGCGCTTCTTGCGGGCAGGGCTGCCGTCTTCCTCTTCTTCTTCATCGTCGGCTTCTTCCGCATCGACCAGCACCGACTCTTCACCGGAAATCTTGCGGTGGAAAGGCTCTGCGATGTCGGTGTTGTCGCAGACGATGATCATCACCGGCGGCGTCTTGTCCATGCCCGAAGCGCCGGCCTCGATCTGCTCGAAGCGCCCTTTCCACCGGCCCACCAGCGTCAGCAAGGCGTCTTCGCTTTTGCGAAACACCACCTCGGGCTTGGGCTTGCCGCCGGTCAGCCGTTCGCCGGCGCGCAGCCCGTCCATCACGTGTTCCCACAGCTTGAAGAACTTGGGGTCGGGCCGGCCCGTGTTGTCGGTGGCCGGCAGGCGCGGAATCTTGGTGATGCCGCTTTCGATGGCATCGACCAAGGCGAAGTCACTGACGATCCACGGGAAGGGCGAGCCCTCGGGGTAGCCGCTGCCGCCGATGTAGAAAGGCGTGGCCGACAAGTCCGCACAGAAGGCCACGCCACAAGCGGCATTGATCTTGTCCAGCCCGGTGACCCACACGGTGGCCTCTTCGCGGTCGGCGCGTTCGGCGGCGGTCATCGCATCACCATCGACCACCGGCGCCGGCCGGTAGGCGTGGTGGCCTTCGTCGTTCAACACCAGGATGGGTTCGTCATGCCACAACTCGGCCAGGCGGTCACGCGCGAAGGCATCCGGCGTTTCGGCGCCCAGCCGGCCCACGGCCACGCCGCCGACGCGGATGTCTTCGGCCTTGGGGTTGAAGTCGTGCCAGTTGGTCACGCGCAAACGGCCTTTGACCAGTTCGGGCCGCAGGCTGCTGGGTACCAGGTCAAACTGGTCGAAGTAGTTGTCGGGGTCGCCAGGGTTCAGCACCGACAGCCGCTCGCGTATGGTCAGGTTCGGGCACACCACCAGCGCGCGGCGTGGGTAGCGGGCGTCGCCGGGCTGCCGGCCGCGGTTGCAGAAGGCCCAGGCCAGCAGCAGCGCCATGACCACCGTCTTGCCGCTGCCCGTGGCCATCTTGGCGGCATAGCGGGTCAGCGGGGCCAGGCCTGTTTCGTGAGGCTTGTCTGCCAGCTTGGGGTGCTGCGCCACCTTGGTCACCCATTGCAGCGGGCGCGGGTTGTGGCCCGCCATGAGCGCTGCGTGATCGGCCAATGTCAAGGTCGGTGTGAAGCCAGGCGTTCTGCCTTGTGCCAGCAATTCGCGCAGGTAGATGATCGTCTCGACGGCCTCGATCTGGCAGAAGAACAGGCGACGCGAACGATCGGCACGTATCCAGTGACGAAGCAAGGTCTTGGTGGTTTCGCTGGCGTTGACCCAGGACTTGGCACGCCATCGCTTCACGTCCTGCCGAAGCGCGTTGACCAAGGGCAGGTCGTCGCTTTCTTCCTGCGTCATGCCTGCCAGGCTTTGCTGCGAACTGCCCGTGCGTTCGCTCTTGAACCAGTAGCTGGCCTTGCGCCGGCCAGGTTCCTTGCTGGGTATGCCGGTGCTGCGGCTGTACAGCCAATGCTGGTCGGGTTCCTGGTACGGCGAACACAGAATAGGTTTGTCGACGGGCCGGATGGGCAGCTCCGCGGTTCGCAGTTCGGCGTTCATCGAACCCCGGCCTTGCGCAATTCGTCAGCAGTCACGCGCACCGCCACCTGGTTGCGCAGCACGACGATGGCGGTGTCGGTGCGCACCGCCTGCTGGCGCGCCTGCAAAGCGGCGCGCCGCAACGCCACCAGCGACGCCGGCAGGTCGCTGTCGCGGGCCTGCGCAAGCTGGTCCTGTGTCATGGCCGTTCTCCCCATTCAAGCAGTACCGGCTCGTCGCCGGCGTTGTCGTAAAGCGCCCACGCATCCACCGCATCGCGGTAATCGCGCTCGAAGCGGGCGCGCCCGGCCAGGAACCGCCGCCGAATGACGGCGGGCGGAATGTCGTGGCCGCCTTGCCGCACACGCTCGGCCACCCGGGCGATGGCCATCTCAGCAGTCGGCAGGCCAAGGAAAAACAGGCTGACGTGGTAGCCCAGCCGGCGCCAGTGCGTGATGCGCTGCAGGTAGGCCCGCCCGGCCAGCGTGGTTTCAAACGCGAAGCTCTGGCGCTGCGCCACGCAGGCATCGATCTCTTGCAGCATCAGCCTGGCGGCCTTCAGCGCCGCAGCTTCGGGCGCGAAAGGTGAAAGCCCGGCAGCAATCAAGTCGGCATTGATGAAGCGCGGACACGCGGCCTCTTGCGGCAGAAAGGCGCGGGCAAACGTTGTCTTGCCGGCGCCGTTGGGGCCAGCGATGACGACGATCTTCGGCCCGGCCAGCGGCGCATTCATGCGGGGTCGGGCATCGTCAACACGCGCAGGCCTCATCCGAGATCTGCACAAACACACTGCCACTCTCCGTCAACATCTCCCGCGCCATCATCAGGCGGTCGCGCAAATAAGCCAGATACGAATGAATGCCCAGCGTCCAGGTGTCGCGGTAGGCCTTCACCATTTCCGGCTCGCGCGTCAAATCCTGTTCGCGGTCTTTCACATCGCGCTGCCCCAGTTGCGGCTGAAAGTTGCTTTTGAAGCTGATGCCATACGGCGGGTCGATGTAGATCATCTGCACCTTGGCCGCCAGGTCTTCACGCCGCGCCAGGCTGGCCATCACCGCCAGGCTGTCGCCCAGCACCATGCGGTTGGACCAGTCGATGTCGTGTTTGTAGAACTGCACCGCTTCGGCATAGCTCTGCTGCGGGTCAGCGAACAGGTCGCGGTTCACGTCTTCGCGGGCCAGCACGCGCAGCATGGCCTGGGTGGACACGCGTTCGTGGATGTGCAGCGCCGGCGGGTCGACCTCGAACCAGGGCCGCTCGCGCTTGCCGGCCCATTCCAGCCAGGGTTCATGCCGGCGCAAGGCCTGGGCCAGCACGGCGGCAGCGTTGTCGCCGGCCGGGGCGCTGCCCGTTTCGGTGTTCACTGCGGCCGGCACCGGCTGGGCGCGCTTGCGTGTGGGCATGTGGGGCAACCTCTCCCTGCAACGGTGTATCCGTCTGTGCCGGCAAGTCTATGTCGGGCTGCGCGGCGCCGGCTGGCTAGGAGCCTGTCGGGCTTGGGGATCGTCGGCTGCAATTTGGCCGCAGCGGTCCATTTTTCACCGGCTTTTTGTCCCATAGCTGGCTATGGGCCTGCAAACCCGGCAAAAACTGTCCTCGCTGGGGCCAAATTTCGCTTCGACGCCCCAAGCCCGACAGGCTCCTAGCATCTGCGGCATGACATCCAGCCCACGCTTTCGCCCCAGCACGACCGTGGCCGCCATCGTCGAACGCAATGGCCGCTATCTGCTGGTCGAAGAGCACACGCCCGAGGGCCTGAAGCTCAACAACCCGGCGGGGCATCTGGACCCGGGTGAATCACCGCAGCAGGGCGTGGTGCGCGAGACGCTGGAAGAGACGATGCGCCTGTTCACACCCGAAGCGCTGGTGGGTGTGTACCTGTCGCGCTTCGTGCGGCCGGCGGGCCATACAGGCAGGGGCGAGGATGTGACCTACCTGCGCTTTGCGTACTGCGGCACGGTGGGCGACGAGTTGCCCGGCCGCACGCTGGACACCGGCATCCTGCGCACCTTGTGGATGACGCCCGACGAGTTGCGCGCCAGCACCGCACGCCACCGCAGTGCGCTGGTGTTGCAGTGCATTGAAGACCATATCGCCGGGCTGCGGTATCCGCTGCATCTGGTCACCACCGACGCCAGCGTCACCACACCCGAGATCAAGCGCTGAAACAATCAGCCAGGCTGCGCAGCCATTGCAGCAGCGCACTTACCTGGCCGGGCTGCTCCATCGTCAACATATGCCCGGCGCCGGGCACGATGGCCACGCGCGTGGCTGGCGCAGCGGTAGCCAGCGCGGCCATCTCATGCACCAGTTCAGGCGGCGTCAGACCATCGGCCTCATCACACGCCAGCAGCAGCGGGCACCCTGTCTGCGGCAGCAACGGCCGGCTGTCGGCACGCGCCATCACGGCCTGGTTCTGCGCGATGAGTTGGGCTGCACCGGCGCGCCGCATCATCGCCAGGTAGCGCTGCACCAGCGGCCTGTCGCCGGCCCGTGTCGGGTGGAAGGCGAACAACACATTGGCGGCCAGCAACTCGTCCATGCGGCCGTTGGCAAAAAGCGTGCAGGTCTGCGTGCGCAGCGCAATGAGTTCGGGCGTGTCGGGCCGCGCGGTGCTGCCCAGCAAGGCCATGCCACGCACGCGTTCGGGCGCCTGGCGCCAGATCTCTCCGGGCAGCAGCAGGATGGAGAGTTTGGATGGTTGGGAAGGCTTCAACGGCAAGGTCGGCAAAGGCATTGCAAACAAGTCTGCCGGACGATACGAACGGGCTCCAGCAGGCCCCGCCGCGGCGGCCGACAATGGCGGCTTGTCTGGCCCGAACGCACCCGCGAGCACCCACCCACCATGAGCACCATCGCCCCCTTCCACCTCGCCTTCCCAGTCAGCGACCTGGCCCGCACGCGCAGCTTCTATGCCGACGTGCTGGGCTGCCCCGAAGGCCGCAGCAGCAGCGAGTGGATCGACTTTGACCTGTTCGGCCACCAGCTCGTGGCGCACCTGGCGCCTGCGTCCAAATTCACCAAAGCCGACGCCCACCACAACCAAGTCGACGGCCACGACGTGCCAGTGCCGCACTTCGGCGTGGTGCTCGACTGGGACGCCTTCGACGCCTTCGCCGCGCGGCTGCGCGAGCACGGCGTGAAGTTCGTCATCGAACCGTACGTGCGCTTTGCCGGCCAGGTCGGCGAACAGGCCACGATGTTCTTCAAAGACCCGTCGGGTAACGCGCTCGAATTCAAGGCCTTCAAAGACCGCGGCCAGCTCTTTGCCAAGTGAACGCGGCGCGGGGCTGGTGATGACGCAGATGCTGCTCATTCGCCACGGCGAAACCGACTGGAACCGCGAAGGCCGCTTCCAGGGCCAGACCGACGTGCCCTTGAACGACGCCGGCCAGGCGCAGGCACAACGCCTGGCTGCGCGCCTGGCGGACGAAGCGCACGACGCACTGTTCACCAGCGACCTGCTGCGTGCGCGCCAGACCGCCGCGCCGCTGGCCGCCGCGTGGGCGCGCACGCCGGTGGCGCTGGCGGGGCTGCGTGAACAACACTTCGGTCTGCTGGAAGGGCTGGACGCAGCCACCATTCGGGCCCGCCACCCGGTGTTGTGGCAAGGCTGGTTGCAGCAAGACGCCGACTTTGCCGCACCTGGCGGCGAAAGCCAGCGCCAGTTCTACACGCGGGTGCTGGACGCCGTGCAGGCACTGGCCGCCGCCCACGCGGGTCAGCGGCTGGTGGTGGTCACCCACGGCGGCGTGCTGGACATGCTGTGGCGCAGCGCGCACGGGCTGCCGCTGGCCGGCCTGCGTGAATGCCCGATCCCCAATACCGGCATCAACCGGCTGCGCTGGGCCGGCGGCGCGCTGCACGTCGATGTCTGGGGTGACGACGCGCACCTGGTGGAAACCGCAGCGAGCTAACATCTAAACCGTGTTGACATCATTGACCGTTTGACGACCTGACGATCTGGTGGCCTAACGACCTAACACGCTAACGCATGGGCCTGGCGAGCACCATGGCCCAGTAGTTCTTGTAGGTTGAAGCCGGGTTGTCCTGCTGCGCCACGGCCACTTCGCTGAAGGCCGGGTTCATGATGTTGCGGCAGTGGCCAGGGCTGTTCATCCACTGCGCCAGCGTGGCGCTGGCCGTGCTGTTGCCGGCGGCCACGTTTTCGCCCGCGGTGCCCCACACGAAACCTTGCGCGGTGACGCGCTGGCCGACGCTGGAACCGTCGGCGCCGGTGTGTGAGATGTCGCCCACGCGCGCCATGTCACGCGCCTGCGCGGCGGCGGCGCGTTCCAGTGCTTCGCTCCACCCCAGGGCATCGGCCGGCGCGAAGGCCTGGCCGCCGCAGTTGGCGCCGGCGGCGCGCAAGGCATTGATCTGGCGCAGCAGGGCCGCGGTGGCCGGCGCCAGCGGCTTGCGTTCTTCGGCGACGTAACCGCCCTTGGCTGCGGCGGCGCCGGGCTCGGCGGTGGTGCTGACCTGCGCGCAGGCGGCGCTTGCCGCCAGGGCCCAGGTGATGAAGCCCCATCTTCGGTTCATGGCCCAGCCCTCATTGCCAACCCTTCATTGCAAACTCATTGCCAACTCATCACCGACAAATCGTTGACCAACAGCGGCATGTCCTTCCACAAACCATGCAGCCGCGCGTTGGCCACCGTGATCCACGTCGGCTGGTACAGGTAGACCGACACCACATCCCGCGCCACCAGGCGTTGCGCGTCGGCCATCAGCTGCATGCGTTCATCGGCTCTGGGTGTGGCCTGGATGCGCGCCCACAGTGCATTGAACTCGGCCGATTCGTAGCCCCAGTAGTAGTTGGGCCGCGCGAAGTTGCCAAAGTCCAGCGGCTCGACATGGCTGATGACCGTCAGGTCGTAGGCTTTGCCGCCGTACACGCCACTGAGCCATTGCGCCCATTCGATGTTTTCCATCTTCACCGTGATGCCCACCTTGGCCAGCATGGCGGCCACCACCTCGCCGCCCTGGCGCGCATAGGGCACCGGCGGCAGCTTCATCGTCAGCAGCAGCGGCAGCGTGAATCCCAGCTCCTTGCCGGCCTGTTGCAGCAGCGCGCGGGCCCGCGCCGGGTCGTAGGGGTTGACGTCCGTGGTGTCGACAAACCCCGGCGCGCCGGGCACGTAATAGCTGCCAATGGGCACACCAAAACCGTCGGCGCTGCCTTCGATGACGGCCTGGCGGTCGATGGCCATCGCAATCGCGCGGCGCACACGCACGTCGTCCAGCGGCTTGCGTTGGTGGTTGATGGCCACGATGGTCTTGGCGCGGCTGGCGCCGACCAGCACCTGGAACTTTTTGTTGCCCTGAAACTGCTTCAGGCTGCGCGCGGCCGAGACGCGCGGGAACACATCGACATCACCCGCCAGCAGCGCCGCCACTTGCGCGGCGGGGTCGCTGATGAAGCGCAGCGTGACGCGTTTGAGCTTCACGTTGGCGGCGCCGCGCCAGCCTTCATAACGTTGCAACGTCACGGCCGAGCCGCGGGCCCAGCTTTCCAGCCGATAAGGCCCGGTGCCCACAGCTTGGGTGTTGTTGCCGGCCGCACTTTGTGGCTCGACCATCACCGCCGTGGCCTGGCCCAGCTGGAACAGCAGGTCGGGGTTGCCGTTCTTCAGCCGCAGCACCACAGTGGCGGCGTCGGGCGTGGTGATGCTGTCGATGTTGGCGAAGGTGGCGCGGTCTTTGTTGGTGCTGGTCTTCTCGGCTGCGCGCTCGAAACTGAACTTCACCACCGCGGCGTTGAAGGGCTGGCCGTTGTGGAACTTCACGCCGGTTTTCAGCTTGAAGGTCCAGCTCTTCAAGTCGGCCGACGATGTCCAGCTATCGGCCAGCAGCGGCTGCGTGCTGCCGTCGCTTTGAATCTTCGTCAGCGTCTCGAAGATGTTGTACAGCACCACTTCGGCAATCGCCGATGCGGCACCGGCCGTCGGGTCCAGCCCCGGCGGTTCGAGTGCCATGGCCAGCACGGCGGTGTCTTTGCGCGGGGGGGCCTGGGCATGGGCGGGTATCACGACCAGCGCCAGGCCCAATGTCAGGGCCAGAGCGCGGGCCGCCGCGTGAACGATGGCAGCGCTTGGCATCTACAAGGGGCGTATCTGCACCTTGCGAAAACGAATCGTCCCGGCCGCCGACTGCAGCGCCACCTGGCCGCTTTTCCACTTGCCGTTTTTCACGTCCACCGTGGTTTCGCCATTGAAGACGACGGTGAGTTGTTCGCCGCGGGCGGTGATGAGGAAGGTGTTCCATTTGTCGGCTGCCATCGGCCCGGGCTGGCGCACCTTGGCCACGTCGACGATGGCCGCCGTGCCATAGCTGGGGTCGGGCCGCTGGTCGAAGATATTGACTTCATAGGCGTTGTCGGCGCCGACCTTGTTGCGGTCCTGGCAGCGTATGAAGATGCCGCTGTTGGCGCTGGCGTCGGCCCAGAATTCGGCGCGGATTTCGAAGTCGGTGTAGCTGTCCTTGCTGACCAGGTAGCCCAGCTTGCCGTTGCGGCCCTGCAGGCTGCCCTCGAACAAGCTCCAGTTGCCTTCGCCCAAGGCCGTCCAGCCGTCGGCAGCGCCGGGCACACGGCTGCCGTCGACCAGCGTCGTCCAGCCCATGCTGCCCAGGCTGGCACAGCCGCCAGTGGTCAGCGCCAACAGCGCCGCGCTGCTGGCGGCCAGGATGCTTCTTCGTTGTGTCATCACTCGCTCCTGCCGCAAGAGCGCGGCTTGAGCGGCAGACTGTGGGCGATGACGGCCAGGCGCGTCCATCGCGGTTTCCACCCGGCCGGTGCGCTGGCTTCAGCCCAGCCGTTGTTTGAAGAACGTGGTCGTGCGGCTCCAGGCCAGCTTGGCCGCTTCGGGGTTGAAACGCGGCGTGGTGTCGTTGTTGAAGCCGTGTTCGGTGCCGGCGTAGGTGTGGGCCTCGAAGGTCTTGCCCGCGGCCTTCAGGGCGGCTTCGTATTTGGGCCAGCCGACGTTGATGCGCTCGTCGTTGCCGGCGTAGTGAATGAGCAGCGCAGCGTTGATCTTGGCGACATCGGCATCAGGCGGCTGGCCGCCGTAGAAGGGCACGGCTGCGGCCAGTTCCGGCACCTGCGTGGCCAGGTAGTTGGCCATGCCGCCACCGTAGCAAAAGCCCACCACACCCACTTTGCCGTTGCCTTCTGGCAAGGCCATCAGGGCGCGTGCAGCGGCCACAAAATCGGCTCTGGCCTTGGTTTGGTCGAGCTTGCCGAAAGCATCGCGGGCCTTGTCTTCATCGCCAGGGTAGCCGCCGGCCACGGCCAGTGCGTCGGGCGCGTAGGCCAGGAAGCCTTCCACAGCCAGGCGGCGTGTGATGTCTTCGATGTGCGGGTTCAGGCCGCGGTTTTCATGCACCACCAACACCACCGGCACCTTGCCCGATGGGTTGATGGGCCGCGCCATCAGGCCTTGCACCTGGCCGTTGCCCAAGGGTGAATCAAACACCGCGCGGCGGGTGGCGATGCGGGCGTCGTTGACTGCCACCATCTGCGCGGCGGCGAATTGCGGGCTTAAGGCGGCCAGCAGGCCGGCGGCGGCGGCCGGTGTGCCGGCAATGCGCGTGGCCTGGTCAAGAAAGCCGCGGCGGCTGAGGTCGCCGTGCACATAACGATCGAAGAGCTGGAGTACTTCGGGGTTGAAGTCTTGTGCGGTCAAACGCGTCATGCGGGTGATGGGGGTCATGGGGGTCATGCGGGTCATGGGCTCTCCTGAATTGCCGGTGGCGAGATGGTCATCGTGGGCGCGAAGGCTACTGCGTCCGCGTGATCTTGTTCAGGTGGCGGGGCTTGTCGGGGTCCAGCCCGCGCGCTTGCGCCAGCGCTTCGACCATGCCGTAAAAGCTTTGCGCCACGGCCAACGGCGCCAGGTCGTCATGGCCGGTGGGGGCCAGCGGCAAGGTGGCGCCGGGGGTGCCGGGCGGTGCGGCCAGCAGCACCAAAGCGCCGCGTTCGCGCATCTGCGCAGCCAGTTGCAGCAGGCCGGGTTGCGCCGGCCCGGGTGGCGCCAGCACCAGCATCGGGAAGCCCGGGCCCACCAGCGCCATCGGCCCATGTTGCACCTCGGCGCTGGAATAGGCATCGGCGTGCAGGCCGCACACTTCCTTGAACTTCAGCGCCGCTTCCATGGCCACGGCCAGGCCGGTGCCGCGGCCAATGACATACAGGCGTTCGGCTGTTTGCAGGGCTTGCACGGCAGCGCTCCAGTCTTGCCGCTGCGCCACTTGCAGCGCCGCGGGCAACGCGGCCAGCGCGCCGTTGAAAGCGGCGTCTTGCTGCCAGGCGGCGACCAGGCTGGCGCCGGCGGCCAACTGGCAAATGAAACTCTTGGTGGCGGCCACGCTGTGCTCGGGGCCGGCATGCAAGGCCAGGGTCTGCTGCGCGGCCCGGGCCAACGGCGATGTGGCGTCGTTGACAAAGGCCACGGTGCGCGCGCCGTGGCTGCCCAGCCAGCGCAAGGGTTCGACCAGATCGGGGCTTTGGCCGCTTTGTGAAAAGGCCAAAGCCAGCAGGCCCTGGCAATCCAATTGCGCCTGGTACAGCGTCAACAGCGACATCGGCAAAGAAGTGACCAGCCGCCCCAGCCGCGCCATCACCAGATAGGCCATGTAGTGCGCGGCATGGTCGCTGCTGCCGCGCGCCAGCGTCAGCACCGAAAGTGGTGGCTGTTGGCGCAGGCTGGCACCGAGCGCGGCATAGGCGCCGGCCTCTGCTTGCAGCAAGCGCGCCACGGCCGCCGGGGCTTGGCCGGCTTCCACGCGCATCTGTGATTCAGGCATTGATTCGGGCCTTGATTCAGACAGCGATGGGCTGCGCAACGGTTATCGACTCGCCTTCGACAAACACCTGCTGCAATTGCAGCGTGGCCGCGTTCAACACCAGCACGTCGGCCCAGGCGCCGGGCGCCAGCCGGCCACGGTCGGGCAGGCGCAGGTAGTCGGCGGCGTGTTGGCTGACGCGCGCCGACGCTTCGGCCAAGCTCAAGCCTATGGCCACCAGATTGCGCAAGGCCTGGTCCATCGTCAGCGTGCTGCCGGCCAGCGTGCCGTCGGCCAGGCGCACGCCACCCAGGCACTTGGTGACGGTCTGGCGGCCCAGGCGGTAAGCCCCGTCGGGCATGCCGGCGGCGGCGGTGGCGTCTGTGACGCAGAACAGCCCGGGTATGGCGCGCAGCGCGGCGTGGATGGCACCGGGGTGGACGTGCAGCAGATCAGGAATGATCTCGGCGAACTGTGCGTGCGCCAGCGCCGCACCGGCCACGCCGGGGGCGCGGTGGTGCAGTGCGCTCATGGCGTTGAACAAATGGGTGAAGCCACTGGCGCCCTGCTGCAAGGCTTCGACAGCCTGCTCGTAGCTGGCCGCGGTGTGGCCGATCTGCACGCGCAGGCCCATGCCCACCAAAGCCGGTATCAGCGCCAGCATGCCACTCACTTCCGGTGCTAGCGTGACCAGTCTGATGGGCGCGATGGCGTGCAGCGCGCGCAGCTCATGCAGCGAAGGTGGGCGTGCAAAGGCCGGCTGCGCGCCGAGTTTGTCGGGGCTGATGTAGGGCCCTTCCAGGTGCACCCCCAGCACCCGGGCGGCGCCCGGTTCGCGTTGCGCGATGGCCGGTGCCAGCGCGTGCAAGGCAGCTTCTATTTCAGCCAGCGGCGCCGTCATGGTGGTGGCCAGCAACGCGGTGGTGCCGTGGCGGGCGTGCTGGCGCGCGATGGTGCTGATGGGTGTGCAGTCGGCAGCGCCAGCGTCCATGGTGTCGGCACCGCCGCCGCCGTGTACATGCAGGTCTATGAAGCCGGGCAGCAACAGCGGCGTGGTGGCGTCGGCGCGCACGCTGGCTTCGTCCACCGGCGTGCCTTCGATGTGCAGGATGGTGGCGCCAGCGCAGTGCAGCGTGCCACGCACGAAGCCGCCGGGGGTGAGGATGTGGCCGGACAGTTTCATCGCGTCGCGGCCCCGCTTGCCTGATTGGCCTGATTGGCCTGATTGGCCTGACCGGCGTGATCGGCCTGCAAGGCCTGGCGCACCAGCCACAGCGCGCCGTCGGCGCTGTCACCGGCGGCCGGGCGCAGACGCTGGCGCAGGCTTTCAGGCCACAAAGGGGCGAGCCTTTCGCCGACGCTGCCGCGTGCCACCACGGGCAATGCGGCCTGGCCCACTTTCTGCGCAATGTCGAGGGTGCGCGCCAGCACCGCCAGCTCGTTGGCCGCGGCTTGCAGCAATGCCTTGGCCAAGGCATCACCTTGTTCAGCCAGCGCAAACACCAGCGGCGCCAGTTCGGCGTATTGCGGCGCCTTGGCTTCGGCGCACCAGGCCAGCAGTTCGCCCGCCGTGCTGCCCGCCTTCGCGGCCACGGCCTGCGACAGCGCACCCGCCACCGCCCGCCCGTCCAGCGTGGCGTGCAGCCGGCGCATGGCTTGCAGGCCCAGCCAGGCGCCGCTGCCTTCATCACCCACCGGGAAGCCCCAGCCGCCGACCTGGCGTGTGCGGCCGTCTGCATACAGCGCTGCAGCCACGCTGCCGGTGCCTGCCGCCACCACGATGCCCGGCGCGCCGCCGTGGGCGCCCAGCAGTTGCGTCAGGCCGTCGTTTTCAAGCACGCACAACGCGTAGCCCGGGTCGGCATGGCTGAAGGCCACACGCTGTGCCGGCACGCCCGCGCCGGCCAGGCCCAGACCCAGGGCGCAGTGCAGGGGTGCGGCGGTGGGCAGGCCGGCTTGCGCAAAGGCTTCGGCCACGGCCTGCTGCACATGGCGCCAGGCTTGCGGTGTGCCCTGGCTGAGCGCCGAAGGCCCGGCCTGGCCCTGGCCCAGCGTGATGCCGTTGCGGTCTTGCAGGCGCACGCGGGTGCCGGTGCCGCCACCGTCCACACCCAGCACATAGCGCACCTGTTTCTGCGCAGAACGGTCAGAAAGGAATGTCGTCATCCATGTCGTCAAAGCCGGTGCTTGACTTCGGCGCTGGCTTGGCGGCCGGCGCCGTGCGGGCCGCTGGGGCGCTGCGCTGGGCGGGGGCTGAACGCTGTGGCGCTTCGCCTGCTTCGTCGCCGCCCGTGCTGCCGCCAGCACCACCTTCGCGGCTGCCCAGCAACACCAGATCGTTGGCAACGATCTCGGTGGAATAGCGCTCTATGCCTTCCTTGTCCGTCCACTTGCGGGTCTTCAGCCGGCCTTCGATGTAGACCGAGCGGCCCTTCTTCAAATACTCGTTGGCAATTTCGGCCAGCCGGTCAAACAGCGACACCGAATGCCATTCGGTTTCTTCCTGGCGGTCGCCGCTGGTCTTGTCCTTCCAGGTGCGCGTGGTGGCAATGCGCAGGCTGCAGATGGCCGCACCACTGGGCATGTAACGCACCTCGGGGTCTTTGCCAAGGTTGCCGATGATGGTGACTTTGTTGACTGAGGCCATGGGCTTGCTCCGGCGTGGGCGGTTGGGTCTGGGATGCGCCGATTATTGCGCCGGGGCCGCTGCCGGCCATCCCGCTTGCGGGTTCGATCGAAGGAGGGCGCCCGAGGGTGGGCGTCCGTTGGTGGGCCGGTGGTACGCCGGTGGGTGCACCCGTGGGTGCGCCCGTAGGTGCGCCCGTCTGTGGGCTGTGTCGGCCACCCCGTAGCCTTACCATCGGCGCCACCATGTCTGCCGTGCTGTCCCTCCGCCCTTCCACCACCCCGCACGGCGTGCTGCACGAAGTCTTCGGCTACCCCGCCTTCCGCGGCGCGCAGCAAGACATCGTTGAACATGTGGTGGCCGGCGGCGACGCGCTGGTGTTGATGCCCACCGGCGGTGGCAAGAGCCTGTGTTACCAGGTGCCAGCCATCGTGCGCCACCGCGCCGGCCAGGGCGTGGCCATCGTCGTCAGCCCGCTGATTGCGCTGATGCACGACCAGGTCGGCGCTTTGGATGAGCTGGGCGTGCCCGCCGCCTACCTGAATTCATCGCTCGACGGTGACCAGGCGCGGCAGGTGGAACGCGACCTGATGAGCGGCAAGCTGGTGCTGCTGTACGCGGCCCCTGAACGGGTGCTGACAGCGCGCTTTCTGGCCATGCTCGAATCATTGAACGAACGTGGGCTGCTCAGCCTGTTCGCGATCGACGAAGCGCATTGCGTCAGCCAGTGGGGGCATGACTTCCGCGAGGAATACCTGGGCCTGAGCGCACTGCACGAACAGTTTCCGGGCGTGCCGCGTGTGGCGCTCACAGCCACTGCCGACGACCACACCCGCGCCGACATCATCGCGCGGCTGAAGCTGGAAGAAGCGCGTTTGTTCGTGGCCAGTTTCGACAGGCCCAACATCCGCTATGCCATCGTCGAGAAAGACGAACCACGCAAACAGCTGCTGCGCTTTCTGCGCGACGAACACGAGGGCGACGCGGGCATCGTCTACTGCCAAAGCCGCAAAAAGGTGGAAGAAACCGCTGCCTGGCTCAACCAAGAGGGC
>JANMJI010000057.1:0-10138 GCA_031371275.1 Betaproteobacteria bacterium | reverse complement strand
TGCGCCTGGCACCGCGCACGGCGCTGGTGGTGGAAGCGGCGCAAAGCACCAGCACCGTCAACACCAACCCCACCAACCAGAGCAGCAGCACGGCGCTGGCCGGGTGCTTTGGCGCGGTGCGTGGCGGCGCGCTGCGGGCCGAATTGGCGCACGAAGGTGAAAGCACCGACGGCCGGTTGTTCTATGGCCGCTCATCACCGCTTTTCAACAACCTGGCCGCGCCGCTGAACGGTGGCCGGCAAGAGCTGTACGCCAGCGGTGGGCTGAAGCTGCGCGAAGACCTCAAACTGTTCGCCGAAGGCCAACGCAGCGAAGACCGCAATGCCGGCGGCGGTGAACGTTCATCGGCCGGCGTGGGCCTGCGCTGGGCGGCCACGCAGCGACTCACTTTGGAGGCCAGCCTGCGCGCTGCACGTGAAACCGTGGGCACCCAAGGCAACGGCGCTTTGAGCTGGCCTTACGGACAAACGCTGGGCCTGAGCAGCAGCATCGGCAGCGGCGCGGGCGGCGGCGCACTGGGCTTTGGCAACCAGGTGGTAGATCCGGCCACCGGCTTGCCCGTCATCCAGCAAGGCGGCCTGCCCAACAGCAGCACCAGCCTGGCCGCGGGCACCCGGCTTTCCAGCACCGGCGTGCGCCTGGGCGCTGGCTACCGCTTGAGCGAACGCGCGACCCTGGGCGCCGAGGTGGAAACCAGCGTCGATGGCGACCGCCGCCGCCGTGTCGCGCTGGGCGGTGACTACACCGTGGCCGAACGTACACGGCTGTATGGCCGCTACGAACAACAGAGCGGCTGGGTGCAACTGGGCGGGGTGTCCGATACCGGCCGCAGCGCTGGCACCTTTGTGCTGGGCGTGGACAGCAGCTATCTGCGCGACACGCAGGTCTTCAGCGAATACCGGCTGCGCGACGCCATTTCCAGCCGCGACCTGCAACTGGCATCGGGCCTGCGCAACGACTGGAACTTGGCCGAGGGCTGGCGCATCAGCACGGCGTTCGAGAACCTGCGTGTGGTCTCGGGCCAGACCGCGCCCGTCAACGCCGCCAGTGTGGCGCTGGACTGGTCGGCCGACCCGCTGTGGCGCGCCAGTTCGCGGCTGGAACTGCGGCGCTCGGGCGACATCGCCGGCACGCCCGACAACGATCGTTTCCAGACCACACTGCTGCAGGCGATGGTGGCTCGCAAGCTGGACCGCGACTGGACCTTGCTGGCCCGCAACCACCTGCTGAAAACCGACTACACCGCACGCGGCGATGTGCTGCAAGACCGGGCGCAATTGGGCCTGGCCTACCGCGATACCGACACCAACCGCTTCAACGCATTGGCCAAGCTGGAATACAAGACCGAGCGCGACGCCAGCAACGCCGCCGTGGGCGAATTGCAAAGCCGCGCCTGGATCATCTCGACCCATGGCGACTGGCACCCCACACGCCCGTGGTGGTTGACCGGCCGCGTGGCTGGCAAATGGCAGCGCGACCGTTTTGAAGGTGGCGTGAACAGCAGCTTCCAGGCGCAATTGCTGGCCGGGCGGCTGGTCTACGACGTGACCGAAAACTGGGACATCGGCTTGCTGGCTGCGGCGCAACTGGGCAGCCACGGCGCACGCCAAACCGCCTATGGCGTCGAAGCGGGTTATCTGCTGCGCCAGAACCTGTGGTTGTCGGCCGGTGTCAACGTGGCCGGTTTTGCCGGCGACACCGACCTGGTGGGTTACGCGTACACGCGCAGCGGCGTCTACATCCGGCTGCGCTTCAAGTTCGACGAAAGCGTCTTCAAGGGCCGGGACCGAGAGGTCAACAGGAGCCTCGACCGATGAACAAGCACACACCTTGCGCCCTGGCCTTGTTGATGGTCGCCGTGGTGCCAACTTCGTGGCCACAAACCACGCAGTTGGCGCCCGCAGCGGCGCGCATCAGCGACCCCGCCATTCAGGCCGACATGCGGGCGTATGAAGCGCTGCAAGCCCGCATCAAAGGCCTGAACGATCGCGGCCGGCCGGTGCGCGACTATTTCTTGTCCAAGGCTCAGTGCTGGTTGGACGTTAGCTTTCACGAATACACCCGCAACGACCGCAGCGCCTTTCCGCAAGAGGCGATGACGGAAAGCGAGAAGCTCGTCGTCGGCATGGAAGGCGGCGTCAGCCCGCTGCCCACAGCCACGCCGCTGGTCAACAACGCCGCCCGTTTGCGAGCCGACCTGTGGGACCGCGCTGCCGCCTTGCGCGGCGACGCCGGCTTTCGCTGCGCGCAGCAGAAACTCGCCTGCGCCGAGGTGGAACTGGTGCATGCCGGCAACGAGTTCAAGCAGCAGCAATGGCGCCACGCCAAGCCCTATGTGCAGATTGCCGAAGACCTGATAGCCGAAGCGCAGGTGCTGGCCGCGGCATGCAACCCGTCGGCTCCGCCCGCACCGCCACCGCCTGCCGTACCACCGCCGCCGCCCGCGGTCGCGGTGCCGGCGCCCATTCCCGTCGTCCCCAAACTCGCCCCGCCAGCGCCAGCGCCAGCGCCGGTGCAGGAACTGCAGCTGAACGCCGGGGTGCTGTTCAATTTCGACAAACACGACAGCCGCAACATGCGGCCCTTCTCCGTCGTGCAACTGGAAGAACTGGTGCGCCGTGTGCAGCGCGAAAAGCTCATCGTTGACGCCGTGCAACTCAGCGGCCATGCCGACCGCCTCAACAGCACCGGCCAGAGCGACTACAACCAGCGCCTGTCTGAAAAGCGCGTGGCCACCGTGAAGGCCGAACTGGCGCGCCTGGGCCTGGACCCCTAAGTGATGGCCACGGTGGCCAGCGGCGACGCGCAGCAGATCCAGGGCTGCGAACAGCGCTTCACGCGGCCGGCCGATTTGCAGGAATGCCTGCTGCCGAACCGGCGCGTTGAAGTCTTGATCCGCGCACGCCGGCCCTGAGGTGACCGCGCAAACTGGCGCAAAGCCGCGCAGCCCGAGCGGGCGCTAGTCGCTGTCGATTTCGCGCAGCAGCCGTTCGGCGCTTTCCGGGGCGATGTTCAGCAGCTCGGCCACGGCCAGCACATCGTCGGGCAAGGCCGGGTTGTCCCAGCCCAGGGCGCTGTGGCGGGCCACGCGCAGGGCCAGTTGCACGTTGCGCATCTGCGCCGTCACCTTGGTGGCATGTTCATCGGTGATCTGCACCAGCAGCGCGGGCAGGCGCCACTTCAGCATCAGCGTGTGTTCCAGGTCGTCGAGATCGATGTGCAGCAGATCTTGTTGCGCCGCAGCGGTGCGCAGCTTCGGGTCGGCCTGCTTGCGGGCCTCGATGGCCTGGGCCAGCGCCGGCGCGCACAGCCACAGCAGCAACTCGACAAAGTCGTGCAGCAGCGCGGCTTCATGGATGACTGCGGCATCGGTGTCCATGCGGTGCACCGCAAAGCCCATCGCGAAACGGGCGGCGCGGCGCGAACGTTGCAACACCTGCCTGAAGCCCTGCAGCGCTGCGGGCTCGCTGGCCAGGCGCGACTCGGCCGATGCCTGGTCGGCGAAGGCGCGGAAGAAAGGCGGTATGCCCAGCATCACCAGCGCCTCGGTCACGGTTTCGGCTTCACCACCTTCGCGGCCGCGGCGCAACTCAGCTACATGGGCCAGCAGCTTGATGGTCATCAAGGGGTCGTTGACGACCGCGTCGGCCAGCAGCCTGGCGTCCACCACATCTTCGTGTTCGGCCAGCTCGGTCAGCGATTCCAGCGTCTCTTCCAGCACCGGCAGGCTGCTGTGTTCAAACAGCGCCGCCCAGGCCGCCAGGTCGTGCGGGGCTTGTTGGATGAAGGGTGTGGGCGTGGGCATGGTGGCGGACAGGGCGGCAGACTTGAATGCCCGCTGCGCTCCCGGGTTATCGACCCTTTCTGCCCAGGGCTTGAGCGGTCAGGCGGCCAAGCGGTCAGGCGGTCAGGCTTGCATCGCCAACATCAAGCCTTCGCGCGCGTCGCCCTGGCCCTGCAAGACGCGGCCATAAGCCTGCAACACGGCTTGTGGGCCGTGTTGTGATGCCACTTGCACCCAGCCACCGCTCTGCACCGCGGTGATGAACTGCCGCCAGGCCGCAGCCACACGTTGATCGAAGCCTTCACGGCCCCAACCTTCGGGCGCCGGGCCGCTGCGCTTCTTGCCTTGCGCCGGCGCGAAGAACAGGGTCGGTCGCGGCCCGGGCAGGCCGCCGCCCGAACCCAACGCGGTGTGGTGGGTGCCGCCGATGGAACTGCTGTAGGCCAAGGTACCGGCAAAGTGCTCGTGCACCGCGCGGCGCAGGCTGGCGTTGCCGGCGAAATCGACATAGGCGCTGGGCACGGTGGCGTCCAGCGCCGGCAGCTCGTCATACAGCCGCACGGCGTCGTAACAGCCCAGCGAACGCGTGAATTCAAGATGGGCGGCCGATGTCAAACCCACCACCCGCGGGACGCCCTGCGCGCCCGGCTTGCCACGCCGCAGCGCCAGGCAGAACGCGGTGCCGAAGGCGGTCTTGCTGGAAGCGCTGCTCAGCAGCACCTGGTGGGCGCCAAAAAAGCCCGCATCGGCAAAGAAGTCGTCAAGCAGGAAGGACGTGGTGAACAGCGGCAGCAACAAGGCTTGCAGGCCCTCTTGCTGCGGCTGCCAGCCCGGGTCGGCGTCGCAGAAGCGGTAGTGGTTGTAGACGGCTGCCAGCTCGCTGCGGTGCGCTGCGGTGTCTGAAAAGCCGCTGGCGCTCAAAGGGCCTGGGCTCACCACCAGGTGGCTGCCGGCCGCAAAGTAGCCCCAGACACGGCGGCCCGGCGCCAGGCCTTCGGCCAAGGATTCAACCACTGTGGCAAAGCCCCACACCGGCAGGCAACCCAGCGCTGTGCTGCCCGAAGGAAAGAACTGCCAGTACTTCATCGCATCGCCAAACGCGGCGTAGGTGATGTTGTTGGCAGTGAGCGCAAAGTGCGCCACAGCCAGCCGCGCCTGGCCGGGTTCGAGTGGCCGCGCGGCCGGCGCGTCGGGGTCGGGCGCGATATGGGCCTGTGCCAGGTCGGCGCGTTGGATGAACAGGCGGGCTCCGGTGGGCAGCGACATGGCGTGGGGCTTCAGTGGGCAGGCCCGCAGCATGCGCGGTGGCGCACGGGGTGGCTGTCACCCCTGCGACGCAGCGCGCTTCGCAGGGGTGCAGCCGGGGCTGTTGAAAGGCTGCTCGAAAACCGTTCAAAAACCGTTCACAGCCTGTTCACGCCGAGGACATGCCCGACGAGTTGGCCGTTGACGTACAGCGCACCTTCGGGTGCGCCGGCGTCGGCGTGGTACTCGATGACCGGCGCTGCCAACGGCAGGGCCCGTGGGTACGCCAAGCGTTCGGCCAAAGCGCTGAGTGTCAGGCCGGCGGCGCGCAACAGCGTGGCGGCCAGGTCGCGGGCGCCGCGCGCCTCAGGCGCCCCGGCGTCGAAAGGCAGTTCTCGCATCAACATGGTGGGTCTCCGTTGGAAGCCTGCGCCCGGCGTGTTTGGGCGGCTTCCGGTGGGGGTTCAGGGGCTGGGTCGCAGCCGTTGCAGTTCCTGGCGCAGTGCTCGCTGGCCTTGCTGGCGGCGCGCGCTGCCATTCGGGCCATGGGCCCCGGCAGCGCGGCGCATGCTGGCGGCGACAAACGGGTTGCGCGGCTTGATGGTTTTGAGGGTCAGCTTCATGGGGGTTCTCCTTCGGTGGCGGCGGCAGTGGCGGTGGCGGGGCGACAAAAACGGGGCCTGCAATGCAAACGGCCCGGGTGCTGGTGCAACCCGGGCCGTGGTGGGCGGAAGTGCCGCGCCTGTGAGCGGGCCTTCAGCGCACCGGCGGGCCGGGCGGAGCACCTTCAAAAACAACACCTCGCACCGCAACAGTCCACGCCGACAGCGGTGTCGCAACGGTGCGGCAGACCGGCAGTGCGGCGGTGGTGTGCAAACGGTTCATGGTGTTTGGGGTGGGGTGGATCGGCTGTGACGCGGGCGCAGGAAACGGGATCAAAAACAGGGATCAAAAACCGAGATCAGAGAGTGGGATCGAAAAGCGGAGTCTTGAAATTGGCTGCGTGCTCACAGGCTTGCGCAAATGATAAACACAGCGTTATCAGTGCGCAAGTGTTTTTCATCAATCTTTTCAAAGGCGCGCCACCGCCTTGGTGGTCTATTTCTTGCGCTTGAGCGGCGCCACGCCGGTTTGCGTGCGCAGCCACAGCGCGTGGGCGTCTTCGGCCGCCGGGGCCAGTCTGTGCGGCGGCGTTACGGCAGCGCCCCGGCGCATGGCGGCTGGCGTGGCTGGCGCCTGCGAGGGTGCGGGCGCCGATGAGGATGCGGGTGCGGGTGACAGCACCTCGCCCAGCAAGTCCAGCAGCCGCGTGCGCGCGCGCTGCGGGTGGCGACGGTAGTAGGTCAGCACCAGGCCGACGATGAAACGTTCGTCGTCGTCGCGCGGGGCCGATTCGTCGCTGCCGGCCGCGCCGCGCGGGCTGTCTGCGCCCGCGGCCATGACCGTGCTGGCGCCATGCGCCATGTCCATCCAGCCGCCGGGCTTGTGGCACAGGTGTTCGAACTGGCGCGCCAGGCGTTCGCCGATCTGGCGTGAGCGGCCCTTGATCTGGCTCCAGTAACTGGGCTGTATCTGCACACGTTCTGCAAACCGCCGTTCCAGCCCGCGCAGCGTGGCGGCGTCGGCGTGGCGGGCGGTGGCGCGCACAAACTCCTCGAACAGGGCCAGCGCGTTGTCCAGGCGTACTTGAGAAAGTGCGTGCGAAAGGGCCTGGGCGGGATCTTGGGAGCTGGCTTGCATCAGCCCGGATGATAAATCCGCCTTGACCATGCAGGCGCGCCTGCGCTGCACCATCACCCGGCTGGGTACGAGCCTGACGCAGTCGAGCGCGGGGCCGATACGATTCGGTCATGGTTGCAAGCAGTGCGCACCCCGGTGAAGTTGGTTTCCCCAACGGCGAGCAGCGCCCGGCGCTGGGCCTGGGAACCTGGCGTTTTGGTGAAGAAGCCAGCCGCCGCACGGCCGAAGTGGCTTCGCTGCGCCAGGCGCTGGACATGGGCTGGCGTGTCGTCGACACCGCCGAGATGTACGGCAGCGGCGGCGCCGAAACCGTCGCCGGCCAGGCGTTGGCAGAAGCCCTGCGCGGCGGTGTCTTGCGCAGCGATCTGTTCGTGGTCTCCAAGGTGTTGCCAGCCCACGCCGGCGAACGCAGCCTGCGCGCGGCCTGCGAAGCCAGCCTGCGCCGGCTGCGGCTGGACAGCATCGACCTCTACCTGCTGCATTGGCGCGGCGACGTGCCACTGGCCGAGACCGTGCGCGGGTTTGAGCAGTTGCAGCGGCGCGGTCTGATACGCCTGTGGGGTGTCAGCAACTTCGACTTGGCCGACATGCGCGAACTGGGCGCTGTGCCGGGCGGCAAGGCTTGCGCCAGCAACCAGGTGTACTACTCGCTCAGCCAGCGCGGGGTCGAGCACGACCTGCTGCCCTGGCAGCGCTTGCAGCAGATGCCGCTGATGGCCTACAGCCCTTTCGACCAGGGCGAACTGGTAGACCACCCGCGCTTGCGTCCGCTGGCCGAACGCCACCGCGCCACGCCGGCCCAGGTGGCGCTGGCTTGGCTGCTGCGCCAACCCGGGGTGATGGCGATTCCCAAGGCCGGCAACCCGCTGCACCTGCGTCAGAACTGGACCGCACAGCAACTCGATTTGAGCCCCGCCGACCTGGCCGAGCTGGACCACCACTTCGCGCCGCCACACGGTCGCCAACCGCTGGCTGTACGCTGAAGCGCGCGGCGTTCCAGCCATCCTTCTTATCTCCTTAAATCTAAAAAGGAATCATTCTCGTTTGTGTTAGCCTTGCGGCTTATTCTTGCTGCTGCCGCAACCCGTGCCGACGCCAACCGCCACCCTTGCATCCACGCCCGGTGATGATCTGACGCCGCAGCAGCGCCGCTGGCTGGTGGCCGGCATCCTGGGCCTGCATCTGACCGGCGCCTGGGGGTTGTTCCAGATCAGCGCGGTGCGCGAAGCGGTGCTGCAGGCGGCGCCGATGTTTGTCGATGTCATCGCCGCGGCGCACTCGCCGCCCGCACCGCCGCGGCTTTCACCTCCACCACCCGTCCCGGTCAAACCGCTGCGCATGCCGGCCCCGGTGATCGCCGTCGCGCCCGGCCCGGAGCCGGCGCCTTTCACGGCGCCGGTGGCCACGCCCGACCCCGTGCCGTTACCGATGGTGGCGGGGCCGTCGGCCGCGGTGGCTGTGGTGGCCGCACCCGCGCCGCTGCCGGCCCCACCGCCGGCGCCCAAGCTGATTCCGGCTTCAGCGGTGCAGTTTGCCGATGCTCCGGTGGTGGTCTACCCACGCCAGTCCAGACGCAACGCAGAGGCCGGCCTGGTAGTGGTGCGGGCCTATGTCGACGCTGCTGGTGGCACACCGCGCACGGTGCAGATCAACAAGTCATCGGGCTACCCGCGGCTGGACGAAGCGGCGCTGGCCGCAGTGCAAAAGGCGCGCTTCAAGCCCTACACCGAAGCCGGCCAGCCCGTCGAAGGCTGGGCCCTGGTGCCCATCGATTTCGAGTTGGAGAAATGAATTGAACCCTGACACCACGAATCTGGAAGGCCTTGGCTTTGGCCACTTCATCGCGCAGGCCGACGCCGTCGGCAAGACGCTGCTGGTGCTGCTGGTTGCGATGTCCATAGCGTCATGGGCCATCATCGCCATCAAGGGCTTGTCGCTGGCGCTGCGCAAGGGCCGCAGCGGCACGTTCTTGCAGTTCTTCTGGAACGCCACCTCGCTGGACGCGGTGGCCGCAGAGCTGGCCACGCACGGCGCACGCGACCCGTTCTCTCACCTCACTTCGCACGCCATGCATGCGCAGGCCCACCACGCCAGATACGGTGCGGCCAAGCTCGAAGAAGCGGGCTCGTCCAGCGACTTCGTCACCCGCACCATCAAGAAGGTGCTGGACGAAGAAACCACGCGCGCTGAAAACGGCCTGGCGGTGCTGGCCACCGTCGGTGCCACGGCGCCATTTGTCGGCCTGTTCGGCACCGTCTGGGGCGTTTACCACGCGCTGGTGGCCATCGGCATGAGCGGCGCTGGCACGCTGGACAAGGTGGCCGGCCCGGTGGGCGAAGCGCTCATCATGACCGGCCTGGGCCTGGCCGTGGCCATACCCGCGGTGGTGGGCTACAACGGCTTCACGCGCGCCAACCGCGTGCTGGCCGCCAAGCTGGACGCCTTCGCGCACGAGCTGCACACGTTTGTGTCGATGGGCCAGGCGCTGGGTCATGGCGCCGACAACAGCAGCGCCAGCAACCTACGCCCGCTGGCCACACGCCCGGCCGCGGCTTGAGCCTCGAGGCAGCTGAAATGGCCTTCGCCAGTTTCGATTCCAAGAGCGCGGGCGCACCGATGTCAGAGATCAACATGGTGCCGCTCATCGACGTAATGCTGGTGCTGCTGGTGATCTTCATCATCACCGCGCCGCTGTTGACGCAGGCCGTGAAGCTGGAACTGCCCAAGGCCAGCTCACAAGTCAACCAGCTACCACCGCAGAAGATCGAATTTGCCATCGACGCCACCGGGGCGCTGTTCTGGAACGGGCAGCCTGTCACGCGTGCCCAGGCGCAGGAACGTTTCGCGCTGGTGGGCAAAAAACCCACACAACCCGAAGTCCATTTGCGTGCCGACCAGAGCGTGGCCTACCGCGTGGTGGCGCAGACGCTGGCCGACGCCGCCAAGGCCGGCCTGCACAAGGTCGGGTTCATCAGCGAGCCCGAGGCCGCACGCTGAAAGCCATGCCGCAAGCGCCCGACAAAGCCTTGCCCGCGGCGCAGCCCGCACTGGGGACACATAACGCCAATGTGCAGTGCATTGAAAGCCAGCGCCTGTTTGCCGGCGCGCAAGAGGTGCTCATCCAGCACCACGGCGTGGTCTACCGGCTGAAACAAACGTCCCTGGGCAAGTTGATCCTGACCAAGTAATTCTTTCGCCGTCTCCGCTTTTTCCCGCCTTTTTGATACCGCACCAGCCCGCCGCCGCCAGCCCGTGCCCCACCTCCTTCAAAGGAAAGCACCGTGCTGAGCAAGTCCCGAAAGAAAGCTGCACCCGCGCAGATGAAGTCCCAAACCACAGCACCAACCCCTGTCCAGCGCCTGCTACCGC